>JBDLIQ010000019.1:0-44519 GCA_039714775.1 Bacteroidota bacterium | reverse complement strand
CTGTTCCAACAGCTGTTGCTGACTGCGGAAATAGAAGTCCGAGGCATAGTAGTACTCCGACAGGGAGATCTCTCCGCTCTCCATTGCCAGGGTCAGCAGCTCCATGCTGTTGCCGGCTGCCAGTGTCTCCTCCAGCTGCTCTGACCGGCTCTTCAGGCTTTCGAGTTGCTCCAGTTTTTGCAGCAGTTCGGTCTGCTGAAGGAGTGTGAAGCGTTGGGTTTCGGCTTCTGCAAAACTCACCTCCGATTTGGCCTTTTTGATCCGGTTGGAGTTTTCCCACAACGGAATGGTGACCCCCACCTGGAATCCTTTGAACTTCTGGTCCAGCACCGTTTCGGAGTAGTATCCGGCTGAGAGCTTTGGCAGGTTCTCCGCCGCGATGACACTTTTTTGCCCGGCCTTCAACTCCTGCATATGGATGTGTAGTTGCAACTCAGGACTCTGGCTGTAATCCGCCAGGAGCGAATCGGCAACAATCATGGCGGGCAGGGGGAACTCAGATGCATTGATCTCTACCACAACTCCTCCGGCAATCTCCCGGATGGCAAGTTGGTTTCTGTGGATCTCCGATTGCACATGCGCGTACTCACTCTGTAGTGTGGTCAGATGAATACTCGATTGGTTATACGCCAGTTGTGCCGATTCGCCTGCATCCACCATCTGCCGTTGGTGTTCATTGATCCTCTCTGCCTGGTCAAGCCTGGCAGAGAGCAACTGCTCCTGCCGGTTGAGGAAGATCTGTTCGATCCAGAGCTGTTTGGCTTGAAGCAGCACCTCCTGCCTGGTGGCGAGGTAGGCCAGCTCGGCCCGGGAGGTTTTAATCTTCCGCAGGCGTGATCGGTGGATATAGGTGGTGGGGAAGTCCACCTGCTGGCTCACACTGAAGTCCATCCGGTTTCCCATGTCGGCTGGGTTCCCGAACAGGTACCCAAACTCCACCTCCGGGTTGGGAGGGGCATTGCCGGTTCCCGCTTCCAGGAGAGCCACCTGGAACGATTCACGTGCAACCTTCAGTGTTTTATTGTGCTCCAGCGCCTTTTTCATCAGTGAATCCGGGACGGGATTCTGCGATACGGTATTCGTGGCAGCACAGGCCACCAGGATCCATGTAAATATATGTCGTTTGTTCATCTGTAAAACCTTATTGTTTTCTCTTTTCAATGATATAATAGACCGAGGGTATAACCACCAGGTTAAGCAGGGTGGAGGTGACCAGTCCGCCCAGGATCACAATGGCCATGGGGCTCTGGATCTCGTTGCCCGGTCTGTCTCCGGCCAGGGCCAGGGGGATCAGGGCCAGGGCCGAGGCAAGCACGGTCATCAGGATCGGGTTGAGCCTGTCGGCCGATCCGTTAATGATGATCTCCTTCAGCTCTGCCCCCTTGGTTCGGAGCTGACTGTACCTGGAGATCAGCAGAATGCCGTTGCGGGTGGCAATGCCGAAAAGGGTGATGAACCCGATAATGGAGGGAATGCTCACCACCTGTGATGACCACCTGATGGCCAGTACGCCGCCGATCAGGGCCAGGGGAAGGTTCAGGAGGATCACACCGGCCAGCTTCCCGCTTTTGAACTCCTGGAACAAAATAAGAAAGATCACCATGATGGCCAGCAGGGAGGTGATCAGCAGGGTAAGGGCGGCACGCTGTGCGCTTTCAAATTGCCCGCCATATTCGATCCTGTAACCTTCGGGCAGCTCCACCTGGCTGTCGATGGTCTCCCGGATCTCACTGACCACGCTGCCCAGGTCACGGCCGGCTGTATTGGCCGAAATCACCAGTTTTCGCTGCACATTCTCCCTGTTGATGATGTTGGGCCCGGTGGTCGAAACCACATCAGCCACATAACTGAGCGGGATCTTATTTCCGTCGTATGTATCGATCAGACTGCTCCGGATCGCCTCAATGCTGTTGCGGTAACGCTGATCATACCGTACCACCAGCGGGAAGTTGAGGTTATCATCATACACCTCGGCAAACTTTTTCCCTGCAAGCGCAGTCTCAACAAACTCTGAAAAGGTGTTCTGTGCAATCCCATACCTGGCCAGCATTTCACGCCTGGGCCTGATTTGCAGCTGGGGGATCTCAACCAGTTGCTCCACATTCAGATCCACCACTCCGGGTATCACTGCGATGCTCTCCCGGATCTCATTGGCAAGGCTGTACATGGTTGCCAGGTCGGTCCCAAAGAGCTTCATGGCGATACTGGCCCGCGTTCCCGAAAGCATGTGGTCTATCCGGTGACCCAGCGGCTGTCCGATGTTCAGGTTGATTCCCTGGATGGCAGAGAGCCGCTCCCTCACCTCCTCCATAAAGGCTTCATGATCGCGGCCGGTCAACTGGTAAGGAACATCGATCTCGGCCGAGTTCGAACCACCATGGCTGTGCTCATTCAGTTCGGCACGCCCGGTACGCCGGCTCACATAATCTACTTCGGGGATCATCATCAATTCGCTGTCGATCTGGTCCATGAGCAGGTTACTCTGTTCGAGGGATATGCCCGGGAAGGTGGTAGCCGTGATGGTCAGTGTACCCTCATTGAATTCTGGTAAAAAGGAGTTCCCCAGCCGGATAAACATCAGAAGGGTAACCAGGAACAGGCCCAGTGCACCGGTAATCACTGCAATCCGGTATTTCAGCACAACAGCAAGGGCCCCTCTGTACCAGGAGTTCAGCCTCTGGACAACCATGTTTCCGCCCCTCTCATCCCTGGCAAGCTGACTCTTTGAGGTAAGCAGGTAGCTTGCCAGTACCGGTGTGAGGGTGAGTGCCACAACCAGTGAGGCCACAAGCGAGACAATAAAGGTGATGCCCAACGGTTTCAACATGCGGCCCTCCATCCCCGAGAGAAAGAAGAGGGGAAGAAAGGCTACAATGATAATCAGGGTGGCCTGAACAATAGAGGACCTGATTTCGACCGAAGCATGATAGATCACCTTCAGGATCCCCTCCTGATCCTCCACCGGTTTTCGGTCATTCTGTTTTAACCGTTTCAGCACGTTCTCCACATCGATGATCGCATCGTCCACCAGCACCCCGATGGCGATGGCCATACCTCCCAATGACATGGTGTTGATGGTCAGACCCAGAAGCCTCAGTGTAATCAATGAAAGCAATAGCGACAGCGGTATGGCGATCAGTGAGATCATCGTGGTACGGGCATTCAGCAGGAAAAGGAAGAGGATGATCGAAACAAACAGCCCCCCCTCCAGCAGTACACGGAACACATTGTTTACCGCGGTATTGATAAAATCGGCCTGGCGGAATATGGATGAGTTAATATCCACATCTTCCGGTAATGAGGCAGAGAGATCAGAGAGTGTCCGTTCAATATGTTCGGTCAGGGTCAGGGTGTTGACACCGGGCTGTTTCAATACGGTGAGAATCACAGCGGGCTGGGTATCCAGGAAGGCATCACCAATCTTGTCGGGATGCCCGATCTTTACTGTGGCCACATCCTCAATTTTCACAGGTCTGTCATTGCTGATCTTTATCACCGAGCTTCCAATCTCGCGAGGATCCATGGATCGTCCGGTAGCCCTGACAATATACTCCTGTCCGTTCTGATTGATAAAACCTCCCGAAGCATTGCTGTTGGTATTATCGGCCGTTTTGGTGAGCTCGGCAAGAGAGATTCTGTGATACTTCATTTTTTGTGGATCGGCCAGGATCTGGTACTCTTTGGGCAGACCGCCCATGACCACCACCTGCGCCACCCCTGAAACGGAGAGCAACCGTTGCCTCACCTGTTTGTCAGCCATGGTACGCAGTTCAAACAGAGAGAGCGAATCGGAGGTGAGGGACAGAAGCATGATCTCACCCATAATCGAAGTCTGGGGAGCAAGAATGGGTGCTTCAATCCCCTTAGGAAGAAGGGTGGCAATGGTGGGAAGCTTCTCACTCACAACCTGCCTTGCCTTGTAGATATCTGTATTCCAGTCGAATTCTGCCCAGACAATGGAAAAGCCATAGGATGAGCTGGAGCGTACCCTTCTTACATTGGTGGCTCCGTTCAGAGAGGCTTCGATGGGAAAGGTGACCAGTCTCTCCACCTCTTCGGCAGCCATTCCGTGTGCATCGGTCAGCACCACCACCGTGGGGGCTGTCAGGTCAGGAAACACATCGATCTCAACCTCTTTTACCGTGAACAATCCGCCAACGAGCAACATTAAAGAGAGGAAGATGATCAGGACCCTGTTTTCCAGGGAGTATTGTATAATCCGGTTCAGCATGACAAGTGTGATTTAATGTGAATGACCGTGTCCCACCACCCCTTTAACCACCGAGGCCGCCTTCACCAGGATGACCCCCCGGGTTACGATACGTTCGCCGGCCTCCAGTCCCTCCAGGATCTCAACCTGTTTGCCGTCATCTGCGCCGGTGTGAACGCTCCGCTTAGAATAGCTTTCTCCTGTTGCCTGGAGATAGACATAATGTGCCCCCTGCTCCTCTGTTATGGCACCCAGCGGAACTACAATTCTGTCCGCCACAGGTTCAGTTTTGAGATAGATCTCTGCATAGGCCCCCTCCAGCAGACGACCGTCATTTTGCAATTCGAAATAGACCGGAAGATAGTGGTTGTTCTCTGCCACGGACCGGCCGGTGGCCAGGTGCCTTCCACCAAAATCATCTATGGAGAGTAGCTCCTGGGAATATGCAGTGCGGAAGTTTGCTGAGATGATACTTTTTGCCTGGTTGTGATATTGCTGGGGAATATCGGCACGAAGCAAGAGGACCTGGTCAGATGAAATTTTCACCAGCCTCTCTCCCGCTTCAAGATGTGCCCCTTCGGAGACATAGAGGTCATGGATCGATCCTGAAACAGGAGCGTAAACCTTCAATCCCTCTTCGGAGGTGTGGGCTGCCAGGCTGTAAAACCGAAGGCTGTCGTCGATGTAGGCAGATCTGGATTCGAGAAGTTGACGTTCCGACAGGGCCCCTCCTTCAGAGAGCCTCTTGTGACGTATATACTCACTTCGGCTCTTCTCCAGGCTGTTGAATGCCTGCTGGTAAGCAAGTTCGTGGTTGTCTCCCGGAATTGATTTGCCCGATATGGTAAACAGGTGCTGGCCCTTTGTTACAAGGGTACCCTGTACCAGGTTCTTATGGGCAAAGATGACAATACCTCCGGTGTTTGCATCCACCTGTTTGGTCTTGCCCGGTGCAGCAATGATCTCTCCGCTGGTGAGAATCACCGTGGAGATGGGTCCGCGGACAACCTCTGTAACCATGAAGTCGCTTTTCCATGCCTGCTCCTTCAAAAAGGTGATCTCCCCCTCCTGTTCAGCTTCGTGTTCATGCGCCTCTGAACCGGATGTGTGCAGGTCATCATGGTCCCTGTAAACATGAACATGGGCTGTTACTGATTCCACGGTTTCGCCCCATTTATGGGAAACCTCCATATGGAATTCCCCCGCCTTTTCAGGGAGAAAGGAAACCTCAAATATGCCCGGCCGGTGGGGTGGTCCTGAGGTGACAGAGACCCCGTCAATTTGGATGGTAATATGCCCCTCTGTAGCCGGGTTGTAGCGCTCCAGCTGGGTTACATGAACCAGGAATTCAGCCTCTTCCCCCGCTTCAAGTGGATTGTGTTCAATGAAAAACTCCCTGTTCTGACTGTACAGTGTATGTTGTGAGCCAAGTGCATCATGACTGTGGCTTTGGTTGTCAGGGTGGTTGTGATGGTCCCGGTGGCATGCGCTGCTAAAAATAAGGAGCATGATCAATGCATTGGTGATTCTATCCATGACTGTGATTTTTGTAAATGAAAATTGGGGCATGCCAGGGCATACCGGTACTATGTGAGCAAGATAAATTGGCTGGTTAAGCCATGGAGGGGGGAGCCCTCATGAAATGAAGGTTCAAAAACGGGGCCGGCCGGATGGGTAGTTTCAGGCAGATCTGCTGTGCGGATACCAGGTCTGCATGGGGATCCGGCAGGGTTGTGGAATGATCAATGATGAGGTTGACAGACGCCTTTTCGGGGATGGAAACCTCTGTATGATTGTACTTTACAAAATCAATGTTGTTGAATGCGTGGCAATGTTTTGTACCGGTATCTCCATTATCATCGTCATCGTCATCGTCATGGTCATGATGATCGTGGTGGTCGATGGGACAGCTGTCCGATTGTGGCGTTGTGAGCACCTCTGCATGGTGATGGTGGGGCACCAGGTTGTGACCGATCAGGATGGAAAAGCTGATCAGCAGAATTATGGCTATTTGGTTCTTAACCCGCATCGCTTCGAGGAAGTAAAAATAGTAAAAAGTTCTGATGCAAAGGAATAACAGTGAAGGAACGGATGGAATCCGTATCTTAGGTAACTTTAAAACACTGCGACATGACCAGCAAACCCGATCTCCCAAACAATGGGAATAGCAACTATGTGAACGTTGCCATTGACCTGATCCTGAAGGTCGGCACGCTCTTTCTGGTGATCTATCTCTGTCTCAGGATCCTGAAGCCTTTCCTGAGTATTCTGCTCTGGGGGCTGATCATTGCCATCATCCTCTTCCCGCTCTTCCGAAAGGTGAATGAGTGGCTGGGCAAGAGAAACAAGATTACCTCATTGCTGATCATGATCGTGGCTCTCTCCCTGCTTATCTTTCCCAGCATCTGGCTGGTGAACCAGCTTGTGGACGGGATCAGGTTCCTGGCGGAGCGTGTCCAGGAGGGAAACCTGCAGATACCCATGCCTTCGGAGTCGGTGGCTGACTGGCCGCTGGTTGGTGACTGGCTCTATGAGAAGTGGTTTGAACTATCTCAAACCCCGGGTGAATCAGTAAAGGGGTTTCTTCCCCAGATTGCTGTATGGAGCGAACGGTTGCTGGGGGCACTGGCCAACACTGGACTGGGAATCCTCCAGTTTGCCGTATCGATCATCATCGCCGGGATCTTTTTGATGTTTTTTGAAAAGGGAGCCCACTCAGGGAAAGCAGTGTTTACTAAGCTGATTGGTGAGCGGGGAGAGGAGTTTCTGGATATCTCGCTGGTGACCATCCGCAATGTGGCAGCGGGGGTGCTGGGGGTAGCTGTGATTCAGACCTCTCTTATGGGGATGGGGCTGATCCTGGCGGATATTCCCCTGGCAGCGGTATGGATCGTTGTGATCCTGATCATGACCATTGCCCAGATCCCGGTTCTGATCTTCAATATCTTCATGATCATCTACCTCTTTGCTTACAGGGATCCGGCGCCAGCAATTTTATGGTCGCTCTATTTCATTGTCATGGGACTGATCGATAACCTGCTTAAACCGATGATCATGGGAAAAGGGGCCTCTGTTCCCATGCTGGTGATCTTCCTGGGAGCCATCGGCGGGTTCATGGCATTCGGTTTTATCGGACTCTTCCTTGGGGCCATTCTGCTCTCTCTGGCCTACAAACTTTACATGACCTGGGTTTCATCTGAGGTGTAAGATGAAAAGGATCATCTCCATCGATGTGCTGCGCGGGATTGCAGTTCTGGGTATCCTGATCATGAATATCCAGAGTTTTTCCATGCCATCGGCGGCCTATATCAATCCCACGGCCTATGGTGACCTGACCGGTATCAACCGGTGGGTCTGGATCTTCAGCCACATCCTGGCCAGTGAAAAGTTCATGAGCATCTTCTCAATGCTGTTTGGCGCCGGGATGGTGATCTTCGCCGAGAACGCGGAGCGAAAAGGCAGGAATCCGGCGCTTCTGCATTACCGGCGAATGGGATGGCTGCTGCTGTTTGGTTTGTTGCACGGTTATCTTCTCTGGTACGGTGATATCCTGGTCTCCTACAGCCTCTGTGGGATGTTGTTGTTCCTGTTTCGGAAACTTCCACCACAAAGGCTGATCTGGATCGGTTTCGGCTTCTACCTGGTTCCGGTTATTCTCGATTCCCTGTTCGCTTTTTCAATGCCCTTCTGGCCTGAAGAGTCGGTTTATAGTACGTTGCAGAGCTGGAAACCGGATGATGAGACCATCCGGCACTATCTGGACGGATACCGGGGGGGGTGGCTCGGGCAGATGGAGCTAAGGGTTCACGGCACCCTGTTTCTGCAGACCGGTTATTTTATGATGCAGAGTTTCTGGCGGGTCTTCTCCATGATGCTAATGGGTATGGCGCTCTACAGGTGGAGGGTGCTCTCGGCTGAACGTTCAACCAGCTTCTACCTGAGAATGACCTTAACCGGACTGGTGGCAGGATATGCGCTTTCCGGTCTTGGGGTGGTGCTGAATTTCAGAGAGCAGTGGTCCATGGAGTGGTCCATGTTCCTGGGAACACACCTCAATTACGTGGGAAGCGTGGGGGTGGCACTGGGTTACACCGGGTTGATCATGCTGATCTGCAAATGGTCCGGTATGCCCCGGTTCAAATCCCTCTTTGCCTCTGTGGGGCGGATGGCTTTTACAAACTATATTTTAACTACATTGCTCTGCACCTCGATTTTTTATGGTCACGGGTTCGGTCTCTACGGGAGTGTGGAGCGGGTATTCCAGCTGTTGATTGTCCTGGGAGTATGGATCCTGCTGATGGTCATATCACCCCTCTGGTTAAAGCGGTTCCGGTATGGTCCCCTGGAGGCGGTCTGGCGAAAATTAACCTATTATACAATCTAAGACAATGCTATTATGAAACGAATGAACAATCTTTTCTACCTCATGGCCATCTCTTTATGGCTTTTTTCAGGCTGTAACTCCTCAACACCCAAATCGGGTGACGATGCAGAAGAGGGTTTTACATTTGCCTTCCTTACAGATATTCACCTGCAACCTGAGCGTTCAGCAGTGGAGGGTTTTCAGAAAGCCATAGATACCCTCAACCTGATCAATCCTGATTTTGTACTGACCGGGGGTGACCTGGTGATGGATGTGCTTAACCAGAGCCATGGCAGGGCAGATTCACTGTTTCGGTTATATAAGGAGGTTTCGGATGGTCTGCAAATGCCTGTTCATAATACGGTTGGGAACCATGAGGTGTATGGATGGCACAGGGATGAGGAGGGGATTGCGACCCATCCTGAATTTGGCAAAAAGATGTTCGAGAAACACCTTGGTGACCGCTTCTATTCATTTGATCACAAAGGGTGGCATTTTATCATACTGGATGGCATTTACCGTGGTGAAACGGGTCATTATATTGGAAAAATTGATGATGAACAGGTGGAGTGGCTGAAAGCGGATCTGCAGAAAGTGGATACAACCAGCCCCATTGCCATCAGTGTGCATATACCGTTTATTACCTCTGCCACCCAGCTCAGTCAGGGTTCACTTGCTGCAAGCTCTGAAGGTTTAGTGATCACTAACTCCCGGGAGGTGCTGGAGCTGTTCCGAAAACACAACCTGAGGCTGGTCCTGCAGGGTCACCTGCACTTTCTGGAGGACATTTATGTGCAAAACAGGGTACATTTTATTACTGCGGGTGCCGTGAGTGGCAGGTGGTGGAATAACAAACCAGGGGAGGTACCGGAGGAGGGATTCCTGCTGCTCCATACGAAGGGAGAGGAGCTGGAGTGGGAGTATGTGGATTATGGCTGGACCCCGCCGCAATAGCGTGGTCTCCATGAACCGGTGCAGCTTTACATGACCTGGGTTGCCGCAACACAGGTAAGGTAGAATCCTACCTCGGAGAGCTGCTGGAGTGCGCCAAGCGTATCTCCCGTGAAACCCCCGATCTTTCTGTGCAGATAGCCTCTGAAAAGCAGCAGGATAATCAGTTGTGTACCCACCAGGAGCGGGATGATCTTCCAGTCAACAAGTAACAGGGGAGCGAGGCCAAATATCAGTGCAATGACCAGGGTTGCTGCAGACCCCTTCAAACCAACAGGTTTTGATTTGCTGCCATCTGTATCGGTTACGTATGTTGATGTATAGATAAGCAGTACCGGATTCAGTCTGCTCCACGCGCCGGCCACCAGGATGGCCAGGGGAATCTCCCGGAGTCCGATCTCTGCGATGAGCCCTGTTTTAACCAGGAAAAGCATGATCAGGGCGATGGTGCCGTAAGTGCCAAGCCGGCTGTCCTTCATAATAGCCAGGATCTTCTCTTTTGAGACTCCTCCTCCAAATCCGTCACAGAAGTCTGCCAGGCCATCTTCATGAAAGGCCCCGGTCAGAAGCACCGTAAAGAGCAGGCTGATAACGATGGAGAGATGGATGCCGAGAAACTGTGAGGATCCGAGAAAAACTGCACCTCCGGCCCCTCCCACCAAAATCCCGATAAGCGGGAAATAGCGTGTGGCCCGGTTCAGTGCCTCCGGCGAGAACCCGGTTGATTTGGGCACCGGGATCCTGGTGTAGAACATCACCGCCGTAAAAAATATTTTTAGCTCCTCTCTCAGCATACTACTCTTTGTTTGAGACACCGGCATCTTCAAAGCTTGCCATCTCGTTAAGAAATGCAACAGAGGATGCAATGATGGGATATACCACGGCCACACCCGATCCCTCTCCCAGCCGCATGCCCAGATCGACCAGCGGTTCGGCATCCATCTGCTCAAGCATGCGCCGATGTCCCGGTTCGGCTGAAGTATGGCAAAATATGGAGTTCTCCAATACCTTGCGGTCGATGGACGAAGCGGTCAGAGCAGCAGCCGAAGCGATAAATCCATCCACCAGTATGGTCATTCCAAGCTCCCTGGCCCCCAACATGGCGCCTGTCATCATGGCCACCTCATAACCCCCGTAGGTGGCCAGGACCTCCATGGGGTCGGTGACATCATATTTTTCGATGGCCTTTGAGAGTACCATCTTCTTCCTTTTTAAGCCCTCATCATCGTGACCGGTCCCCCGTCCAACACACTCTTCAACAGGTATGCCGGTAATCTTACTCATCAGAAGCGATGCAATGGAGGTGTTCCCGATTCCCATCTCGCCAAAACCGATGGTGTTGCACCCGGTCTTATGCTCCTCTCTTACGATCTCCCGGCCCTTCTCCACAGCTTCCCGGCAGGAGGCAGCACTCATGGCCGGCCGTTCCAGGATGTTGTTTGTCCCCCGCTCAACCTTCGCATGGATCACATTGGCTCCGGAAGGAAATTCAAAATCGACCCCTGCATCCACCACCTTCAGTGCGATCCCGTGCTGCCGGCAGAAGACGTTGATGGCTGCACCACCACTTAAAAAGTTCATCACCATCTGGTAGGTCACCTCTTTTGGGAATGGACTTACCCCCTCATCGGTCAGACCGTGATCACCTGCAAAGACCAGCATGGCGGGTCTCTTTATCTCCGGAGTGAGGGTTCCCTGGATTGTGGCGATCTTCAGTGCCACCTCCTCCAGCCTGCCAAGCGATCCGACGGGCTTGGTTTTCAGGTTGATCTTCTGTTGAATTTCGTTGGTCATGGATTAATTATGAATTCTAAATGGTTACGATTTTATTACATGAGGGATGCCCGATACCATGAAAATAACCGTGCTTGCCATGGCAGCAATGTGCTGGTTCATCCACCCCTGAAGGTCTGCAAACTTTCGTGATATCTCATTATCAGGAATGACTCCCATGCCCACCTCATTACTGATCACGATCAGTCTGAAATCTCCCGAGGTGAGCTTCTTCCACTCCGCTTTCGCCAGGTCAAGCGATCTTTCCAGGTCATAACCGGTGTCATGAAAAATGTTTGTAAGCCATAGTGTCACACAATCCAGAAGCACCGTTTTACCCTCCAGGTTCAGGCTGCCAATGTTTTTCTCCTCCTCGATGGTCTCCCACCCCTCGCCCCGGTCTGATCTGTGCCTGGCAATGCGCTTATTAAAATCGTCATCCCACTGCCTGGCTGTGGCCAGGTAGAGCGGCCTGTCAGACCGTTCCAGGGCCAGTCTCTGACCTTGACTGCTCTTTCCTGACCGTTGTCCCCCGGTAATAAAGATGATCTCTTTCATTATTGCAGAGTTTTTATCAGAACGTATATGAAAAGCTTCCGGTAAACATGCGCCCCGGCATGTTGTAGCCATCCATCTCGGTGTAGTTCTCATTAAAGAGGTTGGAGATGGTGATCCCAAAGGTCATCTGGTTCTGAAATGTATAGGCGGCCGAATAGTCCAGCAGAAAGTGGCGGGGGTGCTGTAATATCATGTCGGCGGAGGTCCAGCCCCCTTCAGTGTAATAGTCGTCCTGGGAGATATCAGGCCTGAGGTAGGAGAAGAAATCACGCTCCAGCCGCGACCCGACGTCACGAAAATGCAACCGGGTGGAAAACCCGTTGTAGTTGTCGAAATGGATACCGAAATTCCCGTTGTTCTTTCTGACATAAAGCATCTCCCGGGTCACCAGGCTGTCGTTCCCGGAGAGTCCGGTGACGGTTTCATCCATCTCGCTCCTGAACATTTGCGTAATGTTTTCATAGAACTCAAGTTTAAACCGGTTGGAGAAAAGGACCCCCAGGTCGATGGTCCACATCACCTCCAGTCCACTCATCCGCGCCTGGTTGGCATTTTTATAGGAGATGGTATCTACCCCAATGTAATAATCAACGATCTTGTCCTGATGCACTGTATTGAACCATGTCACATCGGCAGAAACAAGCCTGTTGGGCGAGGTATAACCAATGCCCAGGTCATATGTTGCTGAGGATTCCGGTTGCAGCTCCTGGTTCCCGACAAAGCTTTGAACCCACCAGTAATTCCAGGCAGGAAAGTACTCCGACACGCTGTAATAACCTGCCACCTTGAACCCGTCGGGAACGGTGTAGGCAGTACCATAGCTACCGTGCAGCTTCAATCCGAAAGGCAGCCTGTACTGTGCTCCAAGGGAGGTGGTCAGTGCATTGTAGGCCTCCCTGCCCCCGGTGCCATTCAGCGAGTCGTTCTTTTCAATGCTGTAGGTGATGTGGTCAAACCTTAAACCGGCATTGGCTGAAAATCCTCCCACGGCGTAGGAGAGCTGAGAGAAGAGAGCCGCCTTGCTGTTTTGGTGGTCAGGTGCATAGGGTGCAGTGGGCGTTCCCGCCTCCATGAAACGTTCCGAGTTGTAGTCATACACATCGAAATCCCCCCCCACCAGCAGGTTGAAATCGCCCAGGGTGATCTGGTCGTGCATCTTCACGCCATACTCCCTTACACGGCTGTCAAAATCAACAAATCCCGTATCGCTGTTGTTGGTGTATTCGGCATTGTGCTCATCGGTGTAGTAGGGGCTGATAGTCAGCAGGTTGGACCCATTCCTTCGGGAGATGGTACCGTAGAGGTTGAGCCTGCCTATGTCCCTCTTGCTCTGACCATAGCTGCCCCAGTAGTTTCCAGGGGTCTCCACATCACCAGCCAGGGTATAGAGCGCTTCGGCCGCTACGGTCCAGGATTCATTAATCTGGTGGGTGACTCCCCCATTGAGGTGGTTGATCCGGAAGGTGGTGTTCTGCATGGTGTCCCCATAGGAGGCGGAATCAAGCATGCGCCACTGTACACTGGATACCGGAAGCAGGTTGTTCCTGCCGATGCGATAGTCTTTCATCTGCTCTTTTCTGGTGTAACCCAGGTTGATGGCGGTCCGGTCGCTCAAGGCCACAGAGGCCCTTGCATTGAGGTTGTAGTTGCCAAAACTGCCCAGGCCGAACCCCACACTTCCCCCGGTCTCCTTATCTTTCCGGGTGATCAGGTTAATCACACCCCCCATGGCGTCGGAGCCGTATAAAACAGAATAGGGCCCTTTCACCACCTCGATCCGCTCGAATTGCTTTGTGTCAATGCTGGAGAGGTTTTGTGTCCCGGCCGGTGTTCCGTTGATCAGGATCAGGTTGTAGTTTCCTGAGTGGGAGCTGGGAGAGAAACCCCTGATGCCAATGCTGGAAGAGAGTCCCGGATACTGGACGATGTCGATGTTGGTACTGTTCTTCAATAGCTCTGCCATGTTTCCTGAAGGGATGGAGCGAATTACTGTCTCATCGATGATCTCCACCTTCTGCGGAATGCTCTTCAGCTGCGTGTTGAGCCGGGTGGCCATCACCTGCACCTCATCGATGTCATAATTCTTGATGGAATCCTGGTCCTGACCATGGGAATAGATTGTGAGCAGGAGGAGTCCGGCAATAGTAAATAGATTCTTCATTTCAATTTTTAATTTATGGTTAAACAGGGGGTGCAATAACCATAAACTCTCGGTTGACCGGTAAAACAACCGGCAACAACAAGGAAACGCTGTGGTGTGATTTTTTTTCTCTCATCACTCCGCTTTTATCCCGAAAGCTATGATACAATTGTGACTCTGACAGGTTTTCTGACTTGTCCCGGTCTTAAATGCCTTCCCATCCCAAATTAACAGAACAGTGGCTGGAGAAAAGATTAAGACCAAACAGGACTTACAGCTGCGGGTACAGCTCCGGATTTTCACCGGATTCCCTTTTCATTCCGCATTCGAATAGTGAATACAGAATACCAAAATCGGAATAAAGATATTATAAATTTTTTAATACCCTTCCGGAGACAAGGAAGATTGCAGGTTTTCCCGACAGCGGGTTTTCCCGGGTAATTACCACCGTGTTGTAGACCGCTTCGATGTGGTTGTAGAGCAGTACCTCACCCGGTGCGCCACTGGTATAGAGGTCGCCCTCCTTCATCATAAAGAGGTGGTCGCAATACTCCCCGGCAAGGTTCAGGTCATGAATTACCATCAGCACAGTCAGCCCGAGTTCGGTGTTGAGCTGCTGAATCAGATTCAGGATCTGCACCTGGTGAGAGATATCGAGGTGGGAGGTAGGTTCATCAAGCAACAGTATTTCAGGCTCCTGTGTAAGTGCCCTTGCGATACTGGCAAGCTGTAGCTCTCCTCCGCTCAGTTGCGTAATGCGTTTGTGCCGGAGGTGATCGATGTGGGTCAGCTCCATATACCTTTCGGCGATACTGATATCCTCTGCGGTCTCAAAAAACTGCCAGGTGGTACGGTAGGGCATCCGGCCCATTATGACATACTCCTCCACCGAGATGTCTGCGGAGGCGGAAAACTGGGAAACCACGGCAAAGTGTCTTGCTCTCTCTTTCAGCGATAGAACGGAAGTGCTTTGACCCATCAGAGAGAGCTCACCACCCAGTTTTTGTAATTCACCACTTATCCCTTTCAGAAGTGTTGTTTTCCCTGACCCGTTTGGACCAATGATTCCGGCAAAGCTTCCTTTTGATACAGAAAAACTGATGTTTGCAAGCTGAAAGGAGGGCCTGTATCCACATGAGAAATCCTTTAAAACCAGAAAAGCTTCCGTGTGATCCATGGCTTAGTCCCCGCTTAGTTTAAGTTTACTGAGCATTCCTATGAATACCACCCCGCCCAGGATCCCCGTGATGACCCCCACAGGCAGTTCATTGGGTGCAATGATGACCCGGGCGATCATATCACAAATAATAAGGAAAAGCCCCCCCCCGAGAAATGATCCTGCCAGGAGGAACCGGTAATCGGATCCCACCAGGAACCTGATCATGTGAGGGATGATCAGTCCGACAAATCCGATGACCCCGGCAACAGAAACACTGATACCTGTTAAGAGGGATGCCAGGACAAACAGAACGCGTACCGCCCTGTTAGAGTTAACCCCAAGGTGCCTGGCCTTCTCTTCGCCCAGGCGCAGTGCGTTGAGAGGCCGGGCATAAAGAAGACTTATAATCAGCCCTGCGATGCTGGCCAGGCTGGTTATTTTTATAAGCGTGGTGTTGGGTTCATCCAGCGATCCCATGATCCAGAAGATGATGCTGTGGAGGTTTGCAGAGGTGGTAACCGCCATCAGGAACATCATGGCAGCGGACGCTACAAAACTCACCATCACCCCGATCAGCAGCATGCGGTTGATGTGGATGGTTCCTCTTTTGTAGCTCAGGGTAAATACCAGGGTTACTGCCAGAAGCGCACCAATGAATCCACCCGCCGGGAGCATCAGCGCCCCCCGTTCCAGGTGTATTCCCATCACAATAACCAGGGCAACTCCAAGAGCAGCACCCCCCGAAATTCCGAGGGTATATGGTTCCACCAGCGGGTTTCTGTAGATCCCCTGCAGGATGGCCCCGGTCAGGCTCAACGCCCCACCCACTGCAAAAGCCAGGATCATTCTTGGAATCCTGATCTTGGTCAGAATGCTGTATTCAATGCCCGACTGCTCCCTGAGTATCCCGGGAATCTCCGACAGCCTGATTCTGATCTCCCCGGTGGAGAGTGAAAATGCCGAGGCAAAAATGGCAAGGATCAGCAAGATCACCAGAAATCCTCCCCATATATAGTATCTCTTTCTCATGCTAGTTAAGCAGCGATTCAATGGTCTCCAGGGTTTTCAGGAAGCTAACCGGAGTTTGTGCACTTGCCAGGTTTGAATCGATGATAAAAATTCTCCTGTTCTGTACAGCATTTATGCTCTCAAAACCTTTCCAGATCTCTCTCTCCTCCTCTCCGGTAATTCCCATGGTGACGATGAGAATGATTTCCGGATTCCGGATCACAACAGTCTCCCTGGTGATCGCTCCCTTACGGAGGCCTGCGGTGATATTGACACCGTTTGAAAAGCGGATATAATCATCCATAAATGTATTCGGGATCACTGCAAAGAGCGGTTTTGCACCGATTTGAATAAAAAACTTCATCGGTTTTGCCCCTGCGCTCCTCTTTTGAATCCGCGACACCCCGGCCCTGGTTTCCGAAATGATGCGATTTGCCACTTCATCTTTCCCGATCAGGCTTCCCAGGGTAAGGAACTGTTCACATAGCTCTTCGAAAGAGGAGGGTGTTGGAAATACTTCAACCCTTATCCCGAACTTTTTCAATAGTTCAACCGTTTCCGGGCTTACAATTGAGGTGGCCAGGACAAGATCAGGGTTCAGCGATACGATCTTCTCAATATTGGCCTTTATGGCTGAAGCGACCACCGGCACTTTGTCAGATTTGGCAACTTCACAATAGCTGGTACATCCCACAAGCAGGTCCTGTGAGCCCAGATCATAGAGATTCATGGTGTGTGACGATGCCAGGGATACGATGCGTTGATGCGATTCTCCTGAGCGTGCAGAGGCCATATTAAACAGGCCGGCCATAAGGATGATGAGTACTGTTTTTGCAGATTTTTTTGTCATTTGGCTTCTCTCAATCTTTCATCTCTCCGAAAATGACTGGCAAAATACAATATTTGACCTGTTCGAAACCCGGATTGGTGCATAATTTCACTGAAAATTTTGTAATTTGTTGGTGTAAATTACTGAACCAACATCCATGACCACTCATCAGTATCAGAAAAAATGTCACAGGGAATACACGGATAGCATTAAATTTCCAAAGGAGAACTCCTACCTGTATGGCAATCCGGTGGGAACGGTGGTCCCCATTGAAACAGCCATCGGAAAGGTGATGGTGATCGGCCCCCTGCCATCTCCCAGGGTCTATTTTGTAAATGCTATTCCTGATGTTCCTTTGACCGACGGTACGGCACCCTTCTCCATTGAGCCCTATTTTGACGGATCCAGGGTGAGGAGTTCCTATACCGGACAGGAGCTGTCTGATATCATCCTGGAAACACTGGAGATCCAAAGGAGACATTGCTGGCTGACAAGCCTTGTAAAGGTATTCCTGTTTGATGACGATCATGTGAAAAAGTACCACAGGCTTGGCAAGGAGATTAAAGCGAACAGGTCCGAATACATGGATTATGCCAATAAGAGCCTGAAATGGATCCGCCAGGAGATTGAAATTGCAAATCCCTATGCCATCATTCTCCTGGGAGAGCAGGTTATTTCAAGTCTTCTGCTAATATCTGAGAAGGAGGCAAGAGAACAGATGACCGGAAAAGTGATAGAGAAAAAGATCATCTGGAAAAACAGCAATTTTATCTGTCTTCCCCCTCCGGGAGTGCTTATGGACAGGTCTGCCAAAAACCCTTGGCCCCGGAAATTTGCCCTTCAGATCGGACCCACTGCCATGAAGGAGTTGGAGAGGTTGCGGTCACAACCCAGCATCTGATGATTATTCCTCCAGGGGAATCTGGTGGTTGATCATGAATTTCCTGATCCTTTCGGCGTGATCTATATCATCGCCGTTTAATGACTTGAACACGTTGGAAACCGCCGATCCGGGGGTGTTTGTCATAAATGCATTGAAGTGCATCTCACCGGCAGAGGTTTCAAGCCTGTAGGCGAATTGAAACGCCTTTGTCCTGTCTGGATGTTTCTCAAAATCTTCATAGGCTGCCTGAATATCAAGGTTTGCTTTTATCAGGTCTTCTATCCCTTTCGGAAACAGTTCTTTGGGAATATCGATGTCCACATCCCCCATCAGCTTGATTGTCTTCAAAAGTGCAGCGTGGTTCTCCTCTTCGTTGGAGAGCTCCCACCAGAACTGCGATTCGTCAGGAAACTGGCGGTAAAAAAGCAGATAGAGGTCGCTTACTTTCAGCTCCAGATGAATGGCTTCGTCGATCAGTTTGTTGAATGCACTATTCATATCAGTTGAAAAGCTTGGGCAGACCGAATATACAAAAAAGTCCTAATTTAGTTCTTATGTTAAAAGAGATTGTCATGAAACTAAAGCAATACTTTCTGCTGATGCTCCTGCTGTCCCTGGTTATTGGTTGCAGTAATAAAACAGATAACAGAGCAGATCAGCTCCCGGTATTAACCGGTGATACCAGTTTTTATCAGCCTCCTCAATTCATGGATACAGATCGCATTGAGAAGATTCGCATGGCGCTTGCCGAATCGAGGGCCTGGTATGAGGATTGTGCAACCGAAAACCGGCTGCCGGGTGTGGCATTTGGTCTTGTGGCAGGTGATTCCCTGGTTTTTTCGGGGGGTGTCGGAAGCATCAGTATTGAATCCGGTGAACCTGTTACCACCAAATCCCTCTTCAGGATTGCATCGATGACAAAAAGTTTCACCGCCATGGCCATCCTTCAGTTGTGTGATGAAGAGAAGATCTCACTTTCAGATCCTGTATCGGCACATCTAGCTGAACTGACTGGACAGAGGGGCCCTGTAAGGGATGCGGCTCCCGTCACCATCTTCAACCTGCTTACCATGACTGCAGGATTTCCGGAGGACAATCCCTGGGGTGACCGCCTCCTGGATATGGAGGAGGGTTCGCTGACGGATATGATCCGGGAGGGCATCTCGTTTTCAACAGCCCCCTCTACAAACTATGAATACAGCAACCTGGGATATGGGTTGCTGGGGATCATTATTTCCCGGGTATCCGGAATCCCGTTTCAGGAATATATTACCCGGAACATCCTCGAACCCCTGGGAATGAATCACACCATCTGGGAATATTCACAGGCCAATGCCGACCTGCTTGCCCTGGGTTACAGGTGGGAGGAGGAGAGATGGAGGGAGGAGCCCCTGTTGCATGACGGGGCATTCGGATCCATGGGAGGATTGATCACTTCGATTGAAGATTTCAGTAAATATGTCTCTTTTCATCTCTCTGCATGGCCCCCGCGCACCGACCCGGATAGGGGTCCTGTGAAGCGCTCCACCCTCAGAGAGATGCACCGGATGAACAACCCCAGGTTCTGGTCAGATCCGGAGAGGTTTGGAGACCCTGCCCATCCAATCATGCGGGGATATGGATTTGGACTGGTGGCCATGAAGGACCATGAAGGTGTGATCGAAGTGGGTCATAATGGCGGATTGCCGGGATTTGGAAGCAGCTACATGTTCTATCCCGAATATGGCATTGGGATCATGGCATTCAGTAACCTTACCTATGTGGGAGGTAGTGTACGAAGCGCCAACTACCGGGTGATAGAGACCCTCATTAAACAGAATCTGTTTCATCCGAGGATGTTGCAGGTATCGGAGATCCTGGCCCACCGAAAAGAGCAGGTGGTACAACTCATCACCACCTGGGATGGATCGGTGGAGGAGGAGATCGTTGCGGCCAATTTGTACCAGGATCTATCCCGTGAAAAGAGAGTGGCCGAAGCGGACCGTGTACTAAAAGCCATTGGAGAGGTTGTCTCTATTGGTCCGCTGATCCCCTACAACCAGCTTCGGGGGAGCTTCACTATTTATGGCACAAAGGGTGAAACAGAGGTGTTCTTTACCCTGTCACCCGAACCCGGACCAAGGGTCCAGTGGCTAAGCTTCCATTCATCCTTTTACTAGATTCCGCTGAAGTCCACATTGTCAAATACCATGGAGGGCAGCCTCCAGGAGGAACCTGTAAAGGGATCGCTACCAACGGCCGAAAGCTCTTTCCAGAGCTGCAGGAAGTTTCCTGTGATGTTCATCTCCGATACAGGCTGGGTAAGTTTTCCGTTCTCAACCAGAAATCCTTCGATGCCGAATGAAAAATCACCGGTAGTGCCGTTGCTGTTTCCGCCGTTGAATCCGGTTACCAGGACTCCCCGGTCAATGGAGGCAATCAAACCCTCCAGCTCCTTCTCTCCCGGTTGGAATACCAGGTTGGTATCGTCGCCCGAGGTTGCCTCCATCTCCAGCTTCTTCCCGTAATAGGTGTCAATGTAATACTCCTTCAGTACCCCTGCATCGAAAATGGTTCGTCTCTTTGTTGCAAGTCCCTCTGAATCGAAATGACGGGAACCGCGGCCTGAAACAATAAAAGGATCATCCACCAGGGTCATCAGCTCCGAACCGATCTTCTCGCCCTTCATATCGATAAGGAATGAATTTTTTTGCTGGATAGACCTTCCGTTGATGGCCGAGATCAGGGGTTGTAGCAGGGTTCTGCCGACTATCCTGTTCTCAACGATCATGGGCATCTTTTCCGATTTGATCTTCTCCTGTCCCAGTTTATCCAGAGCCCGTTTTAGTGCCTTCTCTCCGATTCCCTCTTTGATCAGTTTATCGTGGAAGATGGCTGATTCATACCAGTAGGACTGGGGCCTTGCATCACCGCTTTTCACCGATACAGAGGCCACAAGTGAGTAGTACGAATTCTCTGTATCGCCTTCAAAACCATTGCTTGTCACCATCACACTCCCCGACATTCCATCCCTGTATGAGGCGGTTACAGAGATGATCCGGTCGTCTTTTCCAAGCACCTCTCTCTCGGTGGCAAAGGCGAGGTTGATCTTATCCTGTGGATCGATCTTCTTAAATCCGGGATCGATGGTCTTCAGGTCATCTCCTCCTCCCTTGTAGTATAGCGCCGGCTCGGGAAGGGTGCGGAATTCATCTTCCGAAAGGTATTTGGTTCCCGCGATGGCCTCCTCGATAAACTGTTTTAGCTCCTCTTTGTTGCTGAGCCTGTTGGTTGAGATGCTGGAGTACCTGTTATCAACATAGAGGCGGATCCTCATGCTGTTTCGGTTGGCCTCTTCCAGTTTATCAATCTTCTCCTCCCTTACCTCGACCTGACTGCTGTTGCTTTCATTAATAGAGACGCTGGCCTGCTGGGCACCACTATTCAGGGCGTGCTCCATGGCCCATTTTGCTATGTTGTATTTTTCCTCCTTAGTCATGATTCAATGTTTTTCCGGGTTATGCGCTTGTTCCGCCAACGGTCAGTTTTTTTACCAGCACCGTGGGAAGTCCCATGGTAACAGGAACCGACTGTCCGCCTTTACCACACATCCAGGTTCCGTTATCGGTTTTATAATCCCCGGCTGCCATGGTGATATCGGCCAGGGCCTGCGGACCGTTCCCGATGATGTTGATGTCCTTGATGGGTTGGGTCAGCTTCCCATTTTCGATCAGGTAGCCCGATTTCACAAAGAAGGTGAAATCCCCGGCTCCGATATTTACCTGGCCGTTGCTGAAGTTATCTACATATACCCCGTAATCTACACTGGAGATAATATCCTCTTTGGTGTGTGGTCCGGGATCCATGTAGGTGATCCGCATCCTGGGAAGCGGCACATTCCTGAAAGATTGCCTGCGGCCGTTCCCGGTGGGTTCAACACCGTAATAGTTGGCGCTGATCCGGTCGTGAATGTAACTTTCAAGCACACCATCCTTTACCAGGTACACTTTCTTAACATCATTCCCTTCATCATCTATGTTGATGGAACCCCGGTTGTGCTCAATGGTTCCGTCCTCTATGATATTGATAAAGTCTTTGGCTACGCTCTTACCCATCTTGTCACTGAAAATGGAGGTCTCCTTCCGGTTAAAATCGGCCTCAAATGCATGGCCCATGGCCTCGTGCAGCAGGATCCCCGATCCGCCTGCCCCAAGCACCACCGGCATCTCCCCGGCTTTGGGCTTGGTGGCCCCGAAAAGGATGTTGGTCCGGTCGACTGCCTCCTGTGCAATCTCCTCGATCAGCTCTTCACCCAGCCACTCAAATCCCTTGCGGAAGGAGCGGGCACTGCTGCCGTTTTCAATCTGTCCATCCTTCTCCATGACACAACGCAGCCTGAAATTGGCCAGCGGACGGTAGTCGTAGGTGAAAAGGCCCTCGGAGTTATAAAACATCACATAGGCCGTTTCATCGGCCAGTGATGCACTCACCTTGGTCACCTTCTCATCCAGTTCAAAGACCCTGTCATTGATCTTCTGAACATAGGGGATCTTATCTTCCACCGATACGTTCTCCCATTTCTGTGAGATCCTGTAGTAGTTGGCCGGCACCTTCTCAAGAAGCTCTTCCTGCTTGAAAGTGACCGGGTCACCGGCGATACTGGCGGCGGTTTTGGCCACTTTAAGCATCTCCTGCAGTGTGATGGTTTCGGTATAGGCAAAACCGGTCTGGTCGCCCTTCAGTACCCTGACCCCCATTCCGTAGTCGACGTTGGAATAGGCCCTGTTCACCTGGCCATCCTCAAGAGCGAGGGTGTTGGATATTTTGTGTTCAAAGAAGAGGTCAGCGTAATCCCCTCCCTTTGACATGGCCTCTGCAATCACTTTTTGCAGCATTTCGGGAGTCACTTCAAAATGGTCTAAATAGCTTTTCACATCAGGAGATAGTTGAAGGTTATTGCACGATTTTAACAGGGGAGGCAACACCATGGTACCTGCAACGGCAGCACCCCCGGTTTTTATGAAATTCCGTCTCGAAACTGTCATAAGGGTTTGATTTTTATTGATAATCGCGCAATGTACTATTTTTCAGGAGATCCTGGTATAGTATGGACCAATTGTAAAGCAGGTTTAACATATTTTGTAGTTCACATCTTTAAAGTATTGATCTGGAGTCGGTAAAAATTGGTAATTTGGTCATTGAACTAAATCCAACACCATGAAAACTAAGTTTTTCCTGCTTGTGCTAAGTTGCTCGATAGCCTTTTCGGGTTGTTCTGCTCCGGATGACTGGATCACCCTTTTTGACGGAGAGACCCTCGACGGATGGAGAGCCTCGGAGAGTGCCGGCTCGTGGAAAGTTGTAGATGGTGCCATTGTCACTTCAGGGGACCGTTCTCATCTCTTTTATGTGGGGGATGTGATGGAGCACAACTTCACCAATTTTGAACTCTCGGTAGATGTGAAAACCCGCCCCGGCTCTAATTCAGGGATCTATTTTCATACGGCATACCAGGAGGAGGGCTGGCCCGAAAAAGGATACGAGTGCCAGGTGATCAACTCCAATCCGCCAACAAAAACCGGTGGGTATGTGGAGCATAAAATGACGGGAAGTATCTATGCCATCCGGAATCTGTGGAAAGCACCTGTTCCCGATGACATCTGGTTCAACTACCGCATTGTGGTCCGGGGAAAAACAATACAGACCTTTATTAATGAGATGCTGGCTGCAGAGTATACAGAGCCTGATCAGGTGTATCGCCCTGGAAACATGGCCGGCCGACTGCTGGGTTCTGGCACATTTGCTCTCCAGTGCCACGATCCGGAGAGTGAGGTTCACTACAAGAACATTAAGGTAAAGCCCCTGCCCGACACACTCCATACCCCCGGGACACCCCCGGGTGACCTGGAGTTTGAGAAGCAGCTCATCGACCTGGCATCACAGAATTTTCCACTGATCGATCTGCATACCCACCTGAAGGGGGGGCTGACCGAAGAGGTGGCCATGGCCCATGCAAGACAGTATGGGTATACCTATGGAGTTGCAGTAAACTGTGGTATTAAGATGGGTTTCGAAACCGATGAGGCCCTGACAAACTACCTGGATGGTTATGAGGCCTCACCCTTTACCTGGCACGCCATGCAGGCCGAGGGCAGGGAGTGGATGGAGCTCTTTAGCAGGGAGAGCAGGGAGCGGTTTGATTATGTTTTTACCGATGCCATGACCTGGACCAACGACAACGGAAAAAGGATGCGGCTCTGGATCAGGGAGGAGACCGAGGTGGGTGATCCAGAGGATTTTATGGAGCAGCTGGTGGAGCGGATCATTCAGATTGTCAGCGATGAACCCATCGATATATATGTCAATCCCACCTACCTGCCTGAGGAGATTGCAGAAAGGTATGATGAGCTCTGGAGCTCAGCGCGCATGGACCGGGTTATTGGGGCGCTGGTGGAGAATCAGGTGGCCCTGGAGATCAATAACCGCAACCGGATCCCCTCTCCCGCCTTCCTGAAAAGGGCCAAAGAGGCGGGGGTGAAGTTTACCTTTGGCACCAACAACACGGGTCCTGACGACCTCTGCCGGATGAACTATGCCATTGAGATGATCGGCGAGCTGGGGCTCACCTCACATGACATGTGGATTCCGGGGAAATAGTGCCGGTACGCATCAGGATCTTTTCAGCAAATTATTGGCCGTATTGTATCCGTTGATAATAGCCCCCGAGAATCCACCGCCCAGCTTGCCCCAGGCCGAGGCGAGGTGGATGTTTTCGGGCAGTGCGGAGAGGTAATCCACCGGTTTGTCGGGATTTTGGGCGAATCCGTAAACCGCTCCGCCGGGATTCAGGGTGAACCGTTTTACACTCAGCGAGGTGGCTACTTCGACATGCTCCACTGCGTTTCTGAATCCTGGGATGAACTGTTCGCAACGGCTGGTGATGGTATCGGCCACATCGGCCTTCATGCGGTTGTACTCTTCGCGGCTCAGCCCCTCCCAGTCGGAGGGGTAATCGACGGCGCATACCGCTCCCACGCTTTTTCCTTCCGGGGCCAGCCGGGAATCGACCTGGCTGTAGTCCACAAAGGTGAAACTGCGGGTATCAAAACCGCTCTTGTTGTTGGGCAGGATATCGGCCTGGTTGCGGACCGAAGGGTCATATACAAAGGTGGCGTAGTGGTTGTTAATCTCTTTCAGGGGCCTGTTGAAGCCGTAATAGACCGTAAGCAGTGAGGCCCCGATCTGGTTGTTCTGAATACTTTTTTCCAGTCTTTTTCCGTCGGACTTCGATAACAGCTCTCTGGCCAGGTTTGGAACTGCTGCATTGACGATGATATCAGCTGCCAGGTCGGAATGGATACCACGCTCCCTGCCCTTTGTGTCTGTGTAGGTAACTCCAACCGGTTTTTTCCCTTCATAATCGATCGCGGTGACCAGGCTGTTTAGCTTCACCTCTCCGCCATGCTCCCCGATAATCTCCATCAGTGCATTGGAGAGCTGCTGTGAGCCCCCCCGGATAAAGTTGGCCCTTCCCCCGTAGTTGCTGTTCTGGGCCGAAAGGTAGTAGAACCAGGAGAGGGAGTAGGGATCGTCGTGGTAGTACCCCAGGTTGCCAAGCAGCACCAGCTTCAGGTCGTCATCCGTAATGACCTCATCCAGGAACTGCCCGATGCTCTTTTCGGGCTGGTTGCGGTTCATCACCATTACCCGCCTGGCATTGGCCATGTGCCAGAAGTAGGCGTCGATCCCCTCTGCCTGGTCCGGAAATGCATTTTTCAGCACCTCACCAGCAGCCTCTTTGTCATGCGGGATCACCACATCCTGTCGTCCGTTGATGAACCTGTAAAATTCAGGAAGCTCCAGGAAACTGACCCGTTCAGTGATCCCCAGATCCTCGAACATTTTAATCTTCTGGTCCCTGGGATAGAGTCCCTCCATCTCGTGAAGCCCCACCTCCATGGTGAACTCCTTTCTTTTAAAGGTGGTGGCACACCCACCAGGACGGTCGTGCTGTTCGAGCAGCAACACCTTTTTTCCCTCTCTGGCCAGTTTGGCTCCGGCAGTGAGCCCTCCCAGTCCGCCGCCAATAATGATAAAATCGTATTGCATTCTGTTATGTTTTACTATTTTTCTTCTTCAGGGATCGGGTATCGTTTAAACCTCTTTTTCCTGTCAAACAGGTACCGGTAGGTGATGTAATGCTTCACCGATTTGCACCCCACACTCACAAAGGTCTTTCTCATCTTCGGGTTGAAGTCCCCCACCCATGAGAATTCGATCTCGGTGTAGTGCGATTTTCGTTCAAATACCTTCACCAGCTGCAGGATGATGGCAGCTTCGACCCCCAATCCCTGGAATGCCGGGATCACACCCATCAGTACCCCCCGGGCCCGGGTCATCCTCTTTCGCTTTTTCAGGTAGAGGAATTTCAACATGGCCGGCAGGGTCAACCTTCCGTTGAGGTGCTTAAGGATCTGGTTCAGATCGGGATACATCAGGTAGATGGCAATGGGCTTGCCCTTGTTGTAGGCGATCCATACAAACTCTTCATCAATGATCGCTTTGGCCTTTTTGAGGGTCTTTTTAATGTAAGATACCTCAAGGGGCTCGAAATTCTCCTTGAATGAGGCCCATGCTTCATTGAAAACAGTTACAAAATCTTTTACAAACTGATCGCTCGTCTTCCATTCAAAATGGCGGAATTCATAGTCGGGTTTCTGCGCGATCCATTCGGCGATCCGTTTAATCCGTGGTGGCAGGGGCTCGGTGATATCCAGGTGGAACCCCTCCTGCTTGAAATAGGTTTTAAATCCGTATGTTTCAAACAGCTCCTGGTAGTAGGGGAAGTTGTATGCAATTTCATATGAGGGGTGGGTAAAACCCTCCACCAGGAGCCCCCAGTACTTGTCGGTCTCCCCGAAGTTGACCGGTCCGTCCATCGCCTCCATCCCGCGCTCCTTCAGCCACTCCTTTGCTGTATCGAACAAAAGGTTGGCCGCCTCCTGGTTGTTAATGCATTCAAAGAAACCGATCCCCCCGGTAGGCTGGTCTTGCTTTTCGGCCGTGTTGCGGTCGATAAAGGCAGCCACCCTTCCGATAAGCTTCTCACCGGCATCGAACAGGATCCACCGGGTTGCCTCACCATGCTGGAAGTAGACATTCTTCCCGGGATCGAAGACCGATTCAATCTCTTTGTCCAGCGGACATACCCAGGTTCCTTCGTTTTGATAAAGAATTTTAGGTACGCTGAGAAAGGCCTGTTTTGACCTTTTGTCAGAAACTTCTGTGACCTTCATATGGTTCAGGTTGTTGGGGATTAGATCTGTTTCTTGTAGATGGTGCCAAGAAGTTCAGCGTACTTATCGTCAATCACCTGCCGTTTCAATTTCAGGCTTGCTGAAAGCTCCCCGGTGGCTGGCGACCATTCGTCCGGAACCAACCTGAACCGGTTAATCCGTTCCCACTCCTGCAAACGCTTGTTGATCTTTGCGATCTCTTCATTGAAAAGGGCTGTCACTTCAGGGAGTGCGATCAACGCCTCATTGCTTATGCCATTCACCTGACCGTTGGTGGTCAGCCACTCCTTCAGGTATTTGAAATCGGGTACCAGCAGTGCGCTGGCGAATTTCTCGTGCTCTCCAACCACCATCACCTGGTCGATGAAGGCCGACTCCTTGAGCCGGTTCTCTATGAGCTGTGGAGCCACAAATTTCCCGCTGGAGAGTTTGAAGATCTCTTTCTTGCGGTCAGTGATGACCAGGAACCTGTCATCCACCAGTTTTCCCACATCCCCGGTTTTAAAGTACCCTTCATCATCAAATACGCTCCGGGTCTGCGCCTCATCCTTATAATACCCCAGCATTACACAGTGCCCCTTGCAGCACACCTCTCCGTCTTCGGCGATCTTCAGGTCCACCCCGTCGATGACCGTACCCACCGTACCCAGCCTGCACCGCTCTTTTTCCAGGCGGTTGATGGTGATGACGGGTGAGGTTTCGGTAAGACCATAAATGTTGATGACCTTCAGTCCGCTGGCCCAGAAGATGCGCTCCAGTCTGGGTTGCAGGCTTGCCCCTCCGCATCCCACCATTCTGGCATGGCCCCCCAGCGCCTCCCTCCATTTGCTGAAGATCAGTCTGTCGGCGATCTTCAGTTTCCGGTAGTAGAACCAACTTGCCTCTCCATGGGGCTTGTACCTCAGCCCCAGCTCCACGGCCCAGAAAAAGAGCCTCTTTTTCATTCCGGTAAGGCTGCGCCCCTTGGCAATCACATTGTCATAGATCTTCTCCAGGATCCTGGGTACCGCATCAAACCCGGTGGCTGAAATCTCCTTCAGGTTGATGGCAATGGTCCCCATGCTCTCTGCATAGTAGATACATGCCCCTACATACTGGGTCTGGTAATTGCCCAGCCGGCCACCCACGTGACAAACAGGAATGATGCTCAGGTAGCGGTCCTCCGGGGTGAGCTGAAACACTTCGGAGGCTGCCAGGAAATTCTCCACCAGGTTTTCATGGGAGAGCATCACCCCTTTCGACCGGCCGGTGGTACCCGAAGTATAGATGATCGATACCAGGTCATTTGGAACAATCTCCTTTTTGATGGTTTCCAGTTTGTCCAGGGTCGATTTATCCGCCCTCTTTCCCGCTTCCACCACCTCATTCCAGTGCTTTGCTCCTTCAATTACATCAAAGGTAAAGAGGTGTTTAATGGCTTTGTTCCTCTTTGCCACAGGGGCGATAAGGTCATAGAGTTTTTGATCCGAAACAATTACCATCGATGCATCGGAGTGTTCCAGGATGTAGCCGTACTCTTCGCTGTTCATGGAGGTGTAAACGGGCACATGAACCACCCCGGCCAGGGAGATACCCATATCAACGAAGTTCCACTGGGGGCGGTTGTTGGTAACCGTTACAATCTTGTCTCCCTTCTTGAATCCGAGCTCCAGGAGACCAGCTGCGAACTGGTGCGCAATTTCATGGTACTGTTCAGAGGTATAGAATATCCACTTTCCATCGATCTTCTCAGAGAGCACATTCTGGTTAGGGAACTGCGTGATAAAGCGTTCCAGCAGGTCAAAATTACGTGATGGGATCATAGTTCAGAATTTGGATACTATGCAAGATAAGGAATCTATTTAATTCAATAGTAGCTGGATCCGTCCCAGCAGTGGGTGCACAGTTTCTCTTTGGGCAGACCGATGGCCTCCACCAGATCATCCAGGTCCTGGTACATCAGTGAATCGATACCCAGGTTTTTGGCGATCTGTTCCACCATGGCCCTGTATTTATCTGATGATGGATCAGCATAGGTCTCAAGGTCTTTCTCTTCCCCTTCAAGCTGTTTGATGGCTTTTCGTGTGGCCAGCTCCATGGTGGACCTGGACTGCGAGAAATTAAGGTAGTTGCAGGGGAATGTGAGCGGGGGACATGCAATGCGCATGTGTACCTCCTTTGCCCCGGCCAGCCGAAGATCGGCGGTGTTGTCCTTCAACTGTGTGCCCCTTACGATGGAGTCATCCAGAAACACCATGCTTTTGCCTTCGATCAGGGATTTGTTGGGGATCAGTTTCATCTTCGCCACCAGGTCCCGCATATCCTGGTTCTGTGGCATAAAACTTCGTGGCCAGGTGGGTGTGTACTTGGAGTAGGCGCGTTTATAGGGGAGGCCGTTAAAATTGCCATAGCCCACTGCGTGGCCTACGCCGGAATCGGGAACTCCGCATACAAAGTCGGCCTTCACCCTGTCTCGTTTGGCAAGGGCGGCTCCGCAACGGTACCTGACCTCGTCAACGTTGATCCCTTCATAGTATGATGGTGGATAGCCATAGTAGACCCATAAAAAGGAGCAGACCTGCATCTTTTCCCCCGCGGGTTTCAGTACATTGTAGCCATCGGCGGTTATCTCAACGATCTCACCCGGCCCCAGGTAGTACTCTATTTCGTAGCCAGTGTTTGGGAAAGCGCAGGTTTCGGAAGCCACCGCATATGCACCATCCTTTTTACCAATGATCGCGGTGGTCCGCCCCAGTCTGTCCCGGGCTGCAATGATCCTGTCAGAGGTCAGGATCATCAGGGTACAGGATCCCTGCACATTTTCCTGTACATTCTCGATCCCTGACACAAAATTATCCTCCTCACAGATCAGGTTGGCAACCACTTCAGTGGGGTTTACATTGCCCTGGAAGTTCTCGGTGAAATGTCTCTTTTTATCCAGGAAATACTTTTCCAGGGCATCGATATTGACCATCCGGCTAACCGTGGTAATGGCAAACCGTCCCATATGGGAGTTGAAGAGGATGGGTTGGGGATCGGTATCACTGATAATCCCCATGCCGCTGTTTCCGCTGAAGCTATCCAGGTCCGATTCAAACTTGCTGCGAAAATAGCCGTTCTCCAGGCTGTGGATCGATCTTCGGAATCCCTCTTCATGGTTGTAAAAAACCAACCCTGCCCGCTTGGTTCCCAGGTGAGAGTGGTAATCTGTTCCGTAGAAAACATCGTATACACAATCCTGCCTGGCAATTGCACCGAAAAATCCGCTCATTGAAAGATGTAGTTTTAGTTTGATCTATTCGAATAGATCATGTTAGTGATTAATCCGACTAAAACTAATTATAAAAGCATTTGGAATGAATGCGAATAAGGAGCCTGGATTATCTCCTTCCAATTTTTAGACATACAAGACTGGCGTCGCTGCGGACATAGATGTGGTCGCCTGCATAAGCCGGATGGGCCCACGTTACCCCGTTCCTGGGGTTGGGAGAGCATATTACCGGGTCGATAACCTTTACCCGGCCCAGATCCTGGTACCCTGCCTGTTTGAATTTCCCAAGCAGCAGTTCTCCTACCTCATTAAATCCCCAGACCTGATCGTTTTGTGCTACCAAATGTACGTTGGCCCATCGTTCCCCTGGAACCAGGGTCAGATCTTCCCAGATGCGATTCCCTGTTAGAAGGTCCAGACAACGGGTTTCTCCATAGGAATCAATCCCGAAAACAAACCCATCCCGGATCATAGGTGTTGAGATACAGCAATGAAGAGCGTCGGTGTTTCGTTCATTCTTACCATGACGGTGGTAAACCAGTTCGGCCGAAATGGTTTTCTGGCCAAGCTTCAACAGGTACGATCCATCAAAGAATGAGCTGAGAAACAGGTAGGGTGGATCATAAACAGGATCGGCGATATTCATGATCATTTTCAGGGGTTGAAAGGGAATGGACCAGTAGACACTTCCGCTTTGGGGATCCAGTCCTGAAATGCTTTCACCGGTCCAGCATACCAGTACCTGTTTTCCCGCTTGCCAGATGATCACGGGAGCTGCATAAGAGGCTTCATCTTCCAGGGAGCGCCAAGCTTCCTTCCCATTCTCCTTCTGGAAGGCTACCATACAAGCCCCGTTTGTTCCGCTCAACTGGACAATCAGGAGACCATCTGCCAGGATGGGATTGGATGCCATACCCCAAATGGGGATCCGGCTTTCATATTGCTCTGTTGCATTGACTTTCCACAATACACTACCTGTAGCGGCATCAAGGCAATGAAGGTGGCCCATGGTCCCCCAGGAATAGGCTCTTCCTTCATTGATCAGCACCGACGCTCTTGGGCCGGTTGGATAGCCTACATTGTATGTAACCGGGTAGGAATATGTCCAGGCACTGTTCCCGTTGTTTGCATCCAGGCACAGGATCCGTTCGGATCCATCCTGATAATCCATTATATACACCTGTCCATTAGAGACCGTAGGGCCGGAATATCCGCTTCCTATCTGAATCTCCCACTCCTTTTTAATACAGTCCGGGAAGAGGGTATCGATGACAGGTCCATTGTACCAGGTTCCCGTACGGTCCGGGCCCCGCCACTGTGGCCACTCTGCCTGTGAGGGATTGGTCTGTGATCCATACTCCACCTTGTACGCTTTCTGGGCTTGCAGGTCAAGGAAAAAAATCATGAGCAGAAGCAGGAACAAAACGGGAAAGATTGATTTCATGGTTCAGGTGTTTTGGCTTCTTTTATGGTCAGGCTGATCCGGCAGGTTGGATTTTCTCTTCTTGCGGAACGATGAGGGAACCAGGTTGAATCCCCTGATCCCGAATTTACGGGCCAGAAGCTCCAGCCCGGCCAGTGAGATTACACCACCGGGAAGGATTACCAGCGTGGCAAAGATAGAGAACCTCCCTACATCTTTGAGTTGTTCGATGGCTGCTTTAACCTCCTCTTCCGTAGGCGGATCGGTGCGGCCGCTGAGGTCCAGTTTGGCCTCCAGCATCCTGAAAAAAGAGCGGGCCATCTGTTCCGTCTCTTCCGCCTCCTGTCCCACTGCCCGGATGCCCTTCCCGATGAGCCTGCTGGTTTTCATAGCGTATTTTCGGGCAAACCAGGGACTCCCGGAATTCCGAACCGGCTGACTCCAGGCGGCCTCTTTCAGCCCCTTCAGTTTGTTGATAATGACCGATTGTTTTAACACAGCATACAAAGATACCTGTTTTGCTTCTCAATAGAGGATTTAGATTAACTTTGTGCCCCGGTTTTTGTGCAAACAAATCCACCGGATCATTGTCTATAAGATATTTAAAGAAACATAAATGAATCAGAAGAAAGCAATGCTGATGATCCTCGACGGATGGGGAATCGGTAAAGGAGATAAGTCGGATGTGATCAGCCAGGTTCCCACACCCAACATGGACCGGCTGGAGAGGGAGTATCCGTCATCGCGCCTGTTTGCATCGGGCGAGGATGTGGGACTGCCCGACGGACAGATGGGGAATTCCGAGGTGGGACACCTGAACATTGGTGCAGGAAGGATCGTGTACCAGGACCTGGTGAAAATCAACATGGCTATACGCGACAATACCATTACTGAGAATGAGACGCTGGTTGAGGCCTTTTCCTATGCACGTGACAACGGTAAACGGGTACACTTCATGGGATTGCTCTCCGACGGGGGTGTACATTCGCTCGACAAGCACCTCTATAAGTTGTGTGACATGACCGCCGATTATGGTATAAAGAATGTTTTTATTCACGGATTTGGAGATGGGCGGGACACCGATCCACAGAGCGGCAAGGGTTACCTGGAAAATCTGAACAGGCACCTGGCCGCCTCCAACGGGAAGGTAGCTTCATTTATCGGACGCTATTATGCCATGGACCGGGACAACCGGTGGGAGCGGGTCAAAGAGGCTTATGATCTGCTGGTGCATGGAAAGGGCAGGACCACAACCGATGTGGTATCGGCAATCGGGGAGTCGTATGACCGTGGAGTGACAGATGAGTTTGTGAAACCCATTGTTGTGGTTGATAAATCGGGCCAGCCGGTGGGGACCCTCCAGGAGGGTGATGTGGTGGTCTTTATTAATTTCCGGAACGACCGGGCTAAAGAGCTGACCATTGCACTGACACAAAAGGATCTGCCTGAACATGGCATGGAGACCCTCCCGCTGCACTACTGTACCATGACCCCCTATGACGCCACTTTCAAGGGGCTTCATGTGATCTATGACAAACAGAACGTTACCAACACCATGGGTGAGGTGGTGTCTTCCGCAGGACTAAGCCAGTTGAGGATCGCCGAAACTGAAAAATATGCCCATGTAACCTTCTTTTTCTCAGGCGGAAGGGAAGCTGTGTTTGAGAACGAAAACAGGATCCTGATTGCTTCGCCCAAGGTGGCTACCTATGACCTTCAGCCCGAAATGAGTGCCTACAAGGTAAAAGATGCAGTCATCAAATCGATCAACGAAGAGCAGCCCGATTTTATCTGCCTCAATTTTGCAAACGGCGATATGGTGGGACATACCGGAATTTATGAATCCATCGAAAAAGCTGTGAAGACAGTGGATCAGTGTGTAGGAGAGGTGGTGGAAGCTGCCCGGAAAGAGGATTATGATGTGCTGATCATTGCCGACCATGGGAATGCCGACAATGCAGTCAACCCGGATGGTTCACCCAATACGGCCCACTCTTTGAATCCGGTCCCCTCTATCCTGGTGACCTCCGGAATCAGCCATATTGAAGAGGGGATTCTGGCCGATGTGGCCCCCACATTACTCCATATCATGGGTGTGAAACAGCCTGAGGAGATGACCGGGAAGGTCCTGGTTTCCTAGAGTATTGATTTGCTCTTCAATGCGCCCATAATGATATCGATGACCTGCTCAATGTCAAGGGTCATGCAGTTCAGTTTGATGTCAAAACGGGTGTAGTCATTTCCCTTTCCCTGGAAATAATCCCTGAACTGGGTGCGCTTCTTATCTACCTTCTGGGCATATGAACGGGCGTGTTCAATGGTGAAGTCATGTTTCTCCGCAACACGGAGGGCTCTCCACTCCAGTGGTGCTTCAAGGCATATATGCAATGATCGCGGTATATCCCTTGTGATGGCCACACCTCCTCTGCCCACGATAACCACATTGCCTTCATTTGCTATTGTCCGGATCACTTTGGCGATGGTGGTTCTGATCTTCAGGTCAGATTTGTAGTAGTCCCTGGACTGTGCCATCAGCAGGTCTTCCAGCACACCACGGCTCTTGTAGTCAAATATGTGCTGGATCTGGGCGGAGTCTGCATCCAGTTCCCTGGCCGACTCCTGGAGGATCTCTTTGCTGATCCAGCGCCATGGATGCTTCTTGGTCTTCCCTTTATTAAGTGTATTGAGGCGATCAGTCAGACCGGCTGCAATGAGCTTGGCAGGGCATCCAAGCTCCCTGGAAATGGTGACTACGGGTCCCGGGTAGAAGTTTTTTGCCGAGTCCTCCTTGTACCATTCGGCCAGGTATTTTGTCAGATCGATTTTCATAAGTCAGGGCAGGGATAGGGTTCATGCTCAATTTACCATATTTAAGGCTTAATGTCAAGTAACCGGAGCGCATGTTCCATAAAAAAAACCGCGGAATGAACAGCAGATTTTGTTACATTTACAGTGCTTTTAATCGAATATACCTGTTTGTTTATCTCATGTTTATCTAAAAACCCTATATCTATGAACAAAATTACAGTAATTGGTGCCGGAAATGTGGGCGCTACCTGTGCAAATGTAATTGCACATAAAGACCTTGTCAACGAAGTTGTGATTGTTGATATCAAAGAGGGACTGGCCGAAGGAAAAGCCCTGGATATATGGCAAACCTCTTCCATCAATAACTTCAATACCCGGGTAACCGGATCGACCAATGATTACGAGAAAACCAAAGGGTCGGACATTGTTGTAATCACTTCAGGTATTCCCCGCAAGCCGGGCATGTCGCGTGATGACCTGATCAAGACCAATGCCAGCATCGTTAAAGAGGTAACCGAGAAGGCCATCAAATATTCGCCCGATGCGATCATTATCGTGGTTTCCAATCCCCTTGATGTGATGACTTACGCGGCCTATCTTGCTGCAAAGAGCGCGCCCAACAAGGTGTTCGGTATGGCAGGTATCCTGGATACAGGTCGTTATAAGGCCTTCCTGGCCGAAGCCCTGGATGTTTCTCCAAACGACATCCAGGCCATGCTGCTGGGCGGACATGGCGATACCATGGTCCCCCTGCCCAGGTATACAACAGTAAGCGGGATCCCGTTGACCGAGCTGATTGATCAGGAGCGACTCGATAAGATCGTTGACCGGACCCGCAAAGGAGGCGGTGAGCTGGTTGGGCTGATGGGAACTTCCGCCTGGTATGCCCCCGGTGCAGCAGCTGCGCAGATGGTTGAAGCCATTGTGGAAAACCAGAACCGGGTCTTTCCGGTATGTGCCTACCTGGACGGTGAATTCGGACAGAAGGATCTCTACCTTGGAGTTCCTGTAAAACTGGGCAAAAACGGTGTGGAGGAGATCATCGAGATCGACCTGAACTCAGGGGAAAAGGAGATGCTGGATGCCTCTGCAGAGAGCGTAAAGAAGGTGATGAAGGTACTGGATGACCTGAATCTGTTCTAAGGGCTTCTGTAAAAACCCTATTTACAAACGGTTAGATTGATAAAGATGCGCAGCCGGGAGATCATCCGGTTGCGCAACTTTTTTATCCTTGCCCTCCAAAGTGCGAAAAAATAGTGCTATATTTGCGGCCTATTCAAAAAAAATAACCAAGAACCTATTAATAAACAAGTTAAAAATGCAGAATAAAGGTGCCATCAGGTTTTTTACAATCGTTCTGGCCATAGTCAGTGTATACCAGATCTTGTTTACTGTTTTTGCCCGCAAGGTAGAATCGGATGCAAGAAATTATGCTAACGGTGATGTCCGGATTGAACGTTCCTACCTGGATTCAATGAAGGGTGAGGTCGTCTACAACGTCCTCTTAAAGAGATATACCTACCAGGATTGTAAAGAGCGGGAGATTAATATGGGTCTTGACCTGAAAGGTGGGATGAACGTGATCCTTGAGATCGCGGTAGAAGATATCATCAGGTCCATTGCAGCTCCACAATTTTTGACCGATCCGGTTTTCACAGAGACAATGGCACTGGCCCGTCAGAAGAAGACCAACAGTCAGAGCGATTTTGTAAACCTCTTTTCCGAGGCTTTCGAGGAGCTGAATCCGGGAGCACAGCTTGCCCAGTTTTTTATGACTCCTGAGACCAGGGGTGAGATTGACTTTAACACCACCAACAGTGAGGTGGTGGAATTTCTGAAAGCAGAGGCCGATGGCGCCATTGACAACTCCTATAATGTACTGAGGAACCGGATCGACAAGTTTGGTGTGGTTCAGCTGAATATACAGAAACTGGAGCGCCAGGGAAGAATCCTGGTAGAACTCCCCGGTGTTAAAGAGCCGGAGCGGGTTACCAAACTGCTTACCGGAACAGCCAACCTTGAGTTCTGGACCACTTACCAGGCGTCTGAAGCATGGGACTACCTGGGTCAGGCCAACACCACCCTGGCCAATATTATAAGTTCTGAAGGATCAACAACTGAACCTTCAGAAGAGGGTGTGGCAGAAGAGGAGTCAGAGTCTGCTTCACTCCTGGATATTCCGGAGGATGAGCTGCTTCTGGACACAACCGGACTTGACCTGCTGACCGATCTGGATTCAACCTCTGTGCTGGATGACCAGGAGGCACAATATTACAGGGAGAATCCCCTGCGTGCCGTACTTACACCTTATCTGGATAACCAGCGGCAGTTTATTCCCGGCTCTACCGTAGGTGTGGTGAGGCTGAAGGATACTGCGAAGGTGAATGAGTACCTCGCTATTCCCCAGGTAAGGCAGATCTTTCCTTCTGACATGGTTTTCTCATGGCACTTCCAGCCCGATGGGGAGGAAGAACAGTTTATCAGACTTCATGCACTGAGAGCTACCCGCAACGGACAGCCTGCCATGGATGGAAAATATGTGACCGATGCAAGGGTTGGAACCGATCCCTATACCGGGGATTTCAATGTGAGCATGAACATGAACGGAGAGGGCGCCAAAAAGTGGGCAAACCTGACCCGCGAAAATGTGGGGATGGCGGTTGCCATCGTACTGGATCACCTGGTCTATTCAGCTCCTAATGTCAATGAGGAGATTAAAGGAGGCAGCTCCTCTATCTCCGGGGGGTTCACCCAGGCTGAAGCGGATGACCTTGCCAACATCCTGAAATCGGGTAAGATGCCCGCACGGGCCAGGGTAATATCGAGCGAAGTGATTGGTCCCTCGCTGGGAGCCAAGTCAGTAAAGGATGGAATGAACTCCTTTTTGATCGCATTTATCGTGGTACTGGCATACATGATCTTCTATTACAGCCGAAGGGCCGGTATGGTGGCAGACATTGCACTGCTGGCCAATATGTTCTTCCTTATTGGTGTACTTGCCTCGCTTCAGGCTGTGCTCACACTTCCCGGTATTGCGGGTATTGTACTAACCATCGGTATGTCGGTGGATGCAAACGTGCTTATCTATGAAAGGATCCGTGAAGAGTTGGCTGCAGGTAAGAATCTGAAGGCAGCCATCAAGGATGGTTACAAGAATGCGTATTCTGCCATATTTGATGCACAGATCACCACATTCCTGACCGGTCTGATCCTCTTCTTCTTCGGAACAGGACCCATTAAGGGATTTGCAACCACACTGGTAATCGGTATCATCACCTCACTGTTCAGTGCAATTATCCTGACCAGGCTGGTTTATGAAAGGATGCTGAACTCAGGAAAAGGAATTACCTTTGATACAAAGATCTCCCGGAATGCCTTTAAGAATACAAAGATCGATTTCCTTGGAAAAAGGAAGGTCTTCTATGTTATTTCCGGTCTGATCATTCTGGGAGGAATATCCTCCATGGTTACCCGTGGTCTGGATCTGGGTGTGGATTTTACCGGTGGACGAAACTATGTGATTGCCTTCAACCAGGAGGTGGAGACTGCTGAGGTTCAGAACCACCTTGAGGCTGCTTTCGGGGAGACTCCTACGGTGATTACCTATGGAAACAAGCGTACGGTACGGGTTACCACCAAGTACCTGATCAATGATGACCGCCCCGAGGTGGATTCCATTATCAAGGCGCAGATGTTCGAGGGTCTTCAGCCCTACCTGGAGAGCGATGTGAAGCTGGATGAGTTCCTGAATGGACAGGATTATATTATCTCGGCCCACAAGGTTGGACCAACCATTGCCGATGACATTAAACGAACCGCAGTGATTGTGATCTTTGCCTCCCTGCTGATCATCTTCCTCTATATCCTTGCACGGTTCCGTAACTGGCAGTTCGGACTGGGTGCACTGGCTGCACTGGTGCATGACGTAATGATCGTGATCGGGCTTTTCTCCCTGTTTCACGGGGTTCTGCCGTTCTCGCTGGAACTTGACCAGTCTTTCATAGCTGCCATTCTTACGGTAGTGGGTTACTCCATTAACGATACAGTGGTTGTATTTGACCGCATCAGGGAGTATGTCGGACTTCAGAAAAAGCGTGAACGCCGGGCGATCTTCAATACAGCGCTGAACAGTACCCTGAGCCGTACCTTCAGTACCTCGCTGAGTACCTTCTTTGTGCTGCTGGCCATCTTTGTTTTCGGTGGCGATGTGATCAGGGGTTTCACCTTTGCCCTGTTGCTGGGTGTGATCGTTGGAACCTACTCATCACTCTTTATCGCAACCCCGGTGGTGTATGATACCATCAAGGGAGAAGAAACAACGAGGGTTCTGAAAGGAATGGTGAGAAAATAGGGAACCTCTATAACCTTACAGGGGGGTGTGGGCAGAAATCTTAAAGATGAATCCCACACCCCTTTTTATTTCGGATTCATTATATTTGCGTAAATCAAAGCAAAGATGTTGGGGACCATTCTATTTATCAGCGGGCAGGAGATAATTTTTGCTGTATTGATCGCGTTGTTGCTCTTTGGATCAAAGGAGATTCCCAAACTGGCCCGAACCTTCGGGAAGGGCATGAAGGAGTTCAGACGTGCCACCGATGACATCAAGCGTGAATTTGAGGAGAGCACCCCTGAGGTGATGGAGGATTTCAAGGAGATTAAGAAGAACCTCACCAAAGAGGCGAATGTCATAAAGGATAACCTTACAAAAGATGCCGGTGACATCGGCAAGAACCTTACCCGGGATGCCAATAATATCAAGAAGAACCTCACCAAAGACCTCGACCAGTCCCTCTCCTGATCCATGATACAGGTTTACCTTTTATTGCTTTTGGGCCTCCTGCTTCTATTCATGAGCGGGAAGTTCCTGGTTGATAGCAGTGTGGCTATCGCCCGCCGGCTGGGAATCCCCACCATGGTGATCGGCCTGACTGTGGTGGCTTTTGGCACCTCTGCCCCCGAACTGCTGGTCAGCCTGCAGGCGGCTTTTCGCGGATATCCCGAGATAGCCATGGGCAATGTGGTGGGCAGTAACATCTCCAACATCCTCCTGGTCCTGGCCATTACGGCTGTGATCTTTCCTATTCCGGTTCCCGCGGTTTCGGTTAAGCAGGACTGGCCGGTGCTGATGCTTGTCTCCCTGGGACTCTTCGGATTTTCACTGGATGGAACCCTGACCCGCACAGAGGGCCTTCTGTTTATTGCAATGCTTGTTCTCTACCTGGTCTTTGTGATCATCAGGGCCCGGAAGACGCCGGAGATTACCAAAGCGATCACCAATGAAAGCAGGCAGGGAAACACTACAAAAAGTCCTGTCATGAAAGGTTGGGTGGCGGGTATTGTTTTCCTGGTCTCCTGCGTGGGTCTGGCTTTTGGTGCCAACCTGCTTGTTGAAAATGCAGCGGAGATTGCCGGGACAATGGGCATATCACAGCGTGTTATCTCCATCACCATGGTGGCTGTGGGAACCAGCATTCCTGAACTGGCCACCAGCGTGATTGCGGCACTCAAGAAGGAGACCGATATTTCTGTGGGAAACATCATCGGCTCCAACATTATGAATATCCTTTCGGTACTGGGATTTACAAGCATCGTGGGGGATATCAGCGTGGACCGTGCCATTGCCCGGTTTGATATCCCGTGGATGCTTGGTATCTCGCTCCTGTTGCTGCTGTTGATGTTACCGGCCGCCCGGTCAAGGATAACACGGTGGGAGGGTATATTAATGATTGTGATCTATCTTCTGTATATTTACCTGATATTTTAGCGGTTGATGATCAAATCGGAACACATTACAAAATCATTCGGGGAGCTGCAGGTGCTTAAAGGGATTGACCTTGAGATCGCCGAAAGTGAGGTGGTCTCTATTGTAGGCGCCTCCGGTGCCGGGAAAACTACGCTGTTACAGATCCTGGGTACGCTGAGCAAACAGGATGGAGGTGTTGTGACCATCAACGGGATCAGGACCGACCAACTGGCAGGCAACCAGCTGGCCCGGTTCCGCAACAGGCACATCGGATTTGTATTTCAGTTCCACCAGTTGCTGCCCGAGTTTAATGCACTGGAAAATGTGTGCATCCCCGGGTACATAGCCCGCAGACCCGGGAAAGAGGTGGAGGAGAAGGCCAGGGAGCTGCTTGACTTCCTGGGGCTATCGGAAAGACTCGATCACAAGCCGGGGGAGCTATCCGGCGGCGAGCAGCAGCGGGTAGCCGTTGCCAGGGCCCTGATCAACGACCCGCAGGTGATCCTTGCAGATGAACCGTCGGGGAACCTGGATTCGGAAAACAAGCAGGAGCTTCACAAGCTCTTTATTCGCTTGAGAGAGAAATTCAACAAGACCCTGGTGATTGTCACCCACGACCGCGACCTGGCAGGGATGTCCGACCGCATCATCACGATGAAAGACGGCCGGGTGGAGTTGTGAGATGGTGGGAGGCTACATCTGTATATCCTCCTCCACGAAACGGATTCCGTAGGTTTCCAGCTCTTCGAGAACCCCGTTATAGATATCGGGGTAGATGGGCAGGTGTACGCCGGTCTCCCTGCACTTGCCCTCCAGGATGCGGCGGGTGGTGATGGCCAGCGGCAGGCCGACGGTCATCGACATGGCGGTGTGGCGGGTATCCTGACCGATGTATACCAGGGTTGCATAACGCTTCAGATGCGCTCCCTCAAGCATGAAATCGAACTGGTGCTGCATCACGATCATATCCTTGTCGCCCGGATCCAGCTTCCACCTCTCTTCCAGGAGTCTCTGGAGGATCTTGGCCGGTGTAAGGCCGGCGATACCGATCTTCTTGTTCTCGAAGATGCCGAGCCAGCGGAGCCGCTTCATCATTTCTGATTCTTCACTGAAACCCAGGTAGTTGGCCAGTTTTGTCTCCACCGGGATCCGGGTCTCATAGGCCATAAAGCTGTTGATAAACTCGCGGTAGGTCATGTTCTCCGTGTCCTCCATGATGTAGGAGTCGTCGGTGGCTCCCAGCTGGACAAAGGTGTCCCACGCTTCGCAGAAGCCGGGCCTGCGGATGGTTCCCCTGAACATGGTCTGCAGGTTATGAAGGCCGTAGGTTTCCCGGTATGAGAGTGAGTCGCGGTTCCCGTATACCTCGAACTCTCCCAGTTGGGGCACAGAGATGATCTCGGTGCGCCGGAATACTTTGTGATGGGGGATGTATTTGAATTTGCCATTGTGCAGAAAACGGGCCCCGGCACCTCCGGCCAGCACCACATTCCTTGGATTCCAGGTGAATTTGTAGTGCCACGGGTTATTCTCAAATCCCGGGGCCACCAGTCCGCCGGTACTCGATTCAAAAGCCAGGAGCTCGCCCCCCTGCTGTTTGATCTTTTCGATCATCTGCATGGCCGACATGTGGTCAATGCCCGGGTCCACACCGCATTCATTCATCAGGACGATCCCCTTCTCCCTGGCTGCATTGTCAAGGGCCTTGATCTCAGGGGAGAGGTAGGAGGCGGTCACCATGTTCTTTCCCAGCTCCACGCATGCTTCAGCCACCAGGTGATGCATCCTGGCGGGAAGCAGGCTGATCACAATTGCTGCCTGGCTGATCTCTTCCCTGCGCTGCGCTTCGTCGTATACATCAAAACGGAATGCTTCACCGGCCGGATGACCATCGATCTTAGAGTTTGCATTGTCAGGGTTGATGTCACCCACGCGCACTTTCCATCCAAGATTGGAATGATCGAGGAGGTATTTAATGGCGGAGTTAGAGGAGAGTCCTGCACCCAGGACGAGTATGGTCTGCATCGGTCAAATTTTGAGTCCTAAATATAGTAAACCCCGATGGCTCTCAAGAGTTCAAACCGCTACTATAAAACATATATTTTTCTATTTTCCCAGCTGCGATTTCAGGATCCTGGCAATGTATTTTCCGATGATATCAAATTCAATATTCACCACAGTGCCCGCTTTAAACTGGTGAAAGTTGGTTACCTCATAGGTAAAGGGGATGATGGCCACCTGGAAAGAGGCATCTTTCGAGTTGACCACCGTGAGGCTTACGCCGTTTACCGATACGGATCCCTTCTCCACTGTGATGTGCTCTTCTGAGGTTGGATCGTATTCAAAGGTATAGTACCAGCTTCCCTCGGCCTCTGTCACCTCTCTGCAGGTGGCTGTAAGATCGACATGGCCCTGCACCATGTGCCCGTCGAGCCGGGAATCGAGCCTGGTGCTTCGTTCCAGGTTCACCTTGTCGCCGGTTTTCAGCAGGCCAAGGTTTGATTTAAGGAGGGTCTCCCTGATGGCAGTCACCGTATAGGTCTCCTCTTCGATGTTAACCACCGTAAGACATACCCCGTTGTGGGAGATACTCTGATCAATCTTCAGCTCCTGGGTGAAGGAGCAACGCATGGTGATGTGCAGGTTGTCCTGCTCCCTCTCCAGCCGCACCACCGTGGCGGCCTCTTCGACAATTCCGCTAAACATGACTACAGGCCAAAGGCCGACTTAAATTTCCCGACGTAGTCAAGTTTTTCCCATGTGAAGAGTTCCACCTCCAGGGTTTTACTATCCCAGTACTGGGAGGTGAATGTTTTGGTCACGGTTTGGGGTGTGCGCCCCATGTGGCCGTAGGAGGCGGTCTCCAGGTAGATGGGATTTCTGAGTTTCAGCTGCTTTTCAATGGCGGCGGGCCTGAGGTCGTAAAGCGATTTGATCTTTTCAGCAATTTCGCCGTCAGTCAGATCCACTTTCGATTTTTCATAGGTGTTTACAAAGACCCCAATGGGTTCCACCACTCCGATGGCATAGGAGAGCTGGACCAGCACTTCGTCGGAGATCCCGGCTGCCACGATATTTTTGGCAATGTGCCTGGCAGCATAGGCTGCCGAGCGGTCCACCTTCGAAGGGTCTTTCCCTGAGAAGGCGCCACCCCCGTGGGCCCCCTTTCCGCCGTAAGTATCCACGATAATCTTTCTTCCTGTAAGTCCGGTATCTCCATGGGGTCCGCCGATCACAAATTTCCCGGTTGGATTCACATGGAGAATGATGTTGTCATCAAACAGCGCCCGGATCCTTTCCGGAAGCTGGTTGGCCACCCGGGGGATCAGCAGATCCTTCACATCGGAACGGATCTTACTGAGCATTCGCTCATCGTCATTGTCAAATTCATCATGCTGTGTGGAGATGACAATGGTGTGTACCCTGAGGGGTGTATTATCGTCATCATATTCAATGGTAACCTGTGACTTTGAGTCGGGGCGAAGGTAGGTCATCACCTTCTCCTCCCGGCGGATAGCAGCCAGCTCGATCAGCAGCCTGTGACTCAGCTCCAGGGCCAGAGGCATATAATCATCGGTTTCGTTGGTGGCGTAGCCAAACATCATTCCCTGGTCACCCGCTCCCTGTTCCATGGGATCTTCACGGTCAACACCGCGGTTGATATCGGGCGATTGTTCATGGATCAGTGTCATTACACCGCAGGAGTTGCATTCAAACTGGTAGGCACTTTTGGTGTATCCGATCTTGCAGATCACCTCGCGTGCCACCTTCTGAACGTCGATATAGGTGTTTGTGCGTACCTCACCGGCAAGTACCACCTGACCTGTGGTTACCAGCGTTTCGCATGCGACTTTCGAATTGGGGTCATGGGCAAGAAATTCGTCAAGGAGGGCATCGGAGACCTGGTCGGCCACCTTATCGGGATGACCCTCAGAAACGGATTCGGAAGTAAACAGATAAGCCATAGCTATTATAAGTTAAAAGGTTTTAAAGGAAGTAATTTTCGGGCATGTGACAAAAAAAAAGCAGCGTATTCAGCGCTGCTTTTGATGTTTTGTTCTTAACGGCGGACTAATTGCATCCTACGGATTCAATCTTCTTCTCAGCCTTTGAGAGGAAAGGCTCTTCAACCACTTTTTGAAG
>JBDLIQ010000018.1:0-46585 GCA_039714775.1 Bacteroidota bacterium | reverse complement strand
CCGTCGGGGGATGCAAACCTGAGTACCTCCTCGTTGTACTATGATGCCCTCAGGTCTGCCGCACATCTTGGCCGGGAACTGGGGAAACCTGCAAGTCAGCTTGCCGGTTACAGTGAACAGGCAGATCAGATGGCCATGCACATTGAAAGCCACTTTGGAGCCAGGGTTATGGGCTACGACACGTACCGTTATTATGAGGGGAACGAACTGCTTCGCTCCTGGATCTGCCTGCCGCTTACAGTGGGGATCCATGACAGAAAAGATGCCACCATTGAGGCGCTTTTTTCTCCGGAGCTCTGGACAGAGGACGGACTGGCCACACAAGCGGGGGATAAAACTTTCTGGGACCGTTCCACCCTCTATGCACTAAAAGGTGTTCTTGCAGCCGGGGAAACAGAGCGGGCACTTGATTACCTGCATTACTATTCCAACAGAAGGCTGCTGGGCGAACATGTCCCATACCCTGTAGAGGCATACCCCGAAGGCAATCAACGCCATTTGTCGGCAGAGAGCGGCCTCTATTGCAGGGTATATACCGAAGGCCTTTTTGGACTGAGACCGGTGGGACTCAAATCCTTTGAACTTACTCCAACGCTGCCGGAAAAGTGGGATCATATGAACCTCAGAAATATACATGCCTTTGGTGAGGTCTTCGATGTAGAAGTTTCAAGAGATAAAAAGTCCAGAACAAGGCTTCTCATAATCAGCGACAATAAAGTGCTGCTCAAAAAAGTCCTGAGAAGGGGGGAGACTGTAAGATTTGAGTTTTAACCCGCCTGCGGCGGATAAGTGGTTTAAATGAGAAAAATACTTTTCCTGATCATCTTTCTGCTGGTCACCGTACATAATGGCAATGCCACAATATTTTTGCTGAAATCCCCTGACGGAAAACTGAAAATTGAAGTTGAGGTCGGTCAGACAGTGTCCTATCAAGTGCATGTGGACGGCAAAGAGATCATCTCCCCATCCCGTATAGGGTTAAACATCGATGGGGAGAACTATACTGCAGGTGGCCCCAGGGTAAAGGATCACAGGCAATCAAGTATAAGTGAGGAGATCAAAATGATCGTACCCAGAAAGTACAGCACCATCAGAGATGAATACAACGAGTTGGTCATTAGCTTTGGCAGGGGCTATAATCTGTTGTTCAGGGCATATGATGAAGGGGCAGCATACAGGTGGCAGCTGAACAGAGAGGGTGAAGTGAAGGTTTTTTCGGAGGAGGTAAACTTCAGTTTCCCTGCCGATCATAAGATCTGGTTTCCGGAAGAGATAAGCTTCTATACCCACCAGGAAAGAGAATACTTCTACCTGAACCTGTCGGAGATCACTCCGGAGAAGTTCTGTTCAACCGGCACACTTGTGGAGCTTCCGGAAGGATATAAGGTATTTATCTCCGAAGCAGATCTTTTCGATTATCCCGGATTGTATCTGGAAGGAAGCAGGGAGAGTCCATATGGTCTGCACGGACGGTTCCCTGCATATCCGCTTGATGTGAAGCAGACCAGCGACCGGGATGTGGAAGTGGTACAACATGCAGGGTACATTGCAAATACCGATGGGACAAGGAGTTTTCCCTGGAGGGTGGTTTTGGTTAGCAGAGAGGATGCAGCGCTTGTGGAATCGGAACTGATCTACAAGTTGTCAAGCCCCCTGGCCCTGGAGGATGTTTCATGGATCAGACCGGGCAAGGTGGCCTGGGACTGGTGGAACAGCCTGAATCTGTACGGGGTTGATTTCGAAACCGGGGTAAATACAAGAACCTATAAGTATTTAATTGATTTCGCAGCAGATCATAAGCTGGAATACATCATCATGGATGAGGGTTGGTATGAGCTGGAAGATCCACTTAAGCTCAATGATGAACTGGATATGAATAAGGTGCTGTCGCATGCGAAGAACAGGCAGGTGGGCATTATCCTGTGGGTTACCTGGAAAGTGCTGGACGACAGGCTGGAAGAGACTCTTGATCAGTTTGCGGAGTGGGGCGTGGCAGGGATCAAAGTGGATTTTATGCAGCGGGATGACCAGTGGATGGTAGGGTATTACCACAGGGTGGCCCGTGAAGCTTCTAAAAGGAGACTGTTGGTGGATTTTCATGGTTCTTATAAACCCACAGGATTACGAAGGGCATATCCCAATGTAATCACACGTGAGGGCTTGAAGGGTCTGGAGAATAACAAATGGGACGAGAAGGCCAATCCTGAACATGACCTGATCCTTCCTTTTACCAGAATGGTATCAGGCCCGATGGATTACACACCCGGAGCCATGCAAAACGCCACCAGGGATAACTTTGTAGTGGTCTTTGATGAGCCGATGAGTCAGGGCACCCGGTGCCACCAGCTTGCCATGTATGTGGTTTACGAAAGTCCCCTGCAGATGCTTGCCGACAGTCCGAGCAACTATGAAAAAGAGCCCGAGACCATGGAGTTCCTTTCGGAGGTTCCCACAGTATGGGACGATACCAGGGTGATCAATGCAAAGGCAGGAGATTATATAATGGTTGCCAGAAAAAGAGGTAATGAGTGGTACATAGGGGCGATGACCGACTGGGAATCAAGGGATATGGAACTTGAGTTATCTTTCCTGGAGGAGGGAAGCTACAGAATGATAATATATGAAGATGGTGTGAATGCACACCGTGTGGCAAAGGATTACAGGGTAGAGCGCACTGTGGTCGGGCCACAAACAAAACTGAACATCAACATGGCTCCCGGCGGTGGCTGGGCAGCACGCATCATACCGGAATAGACAGATCACCGACTCCTCTTCCTGCTCACCGTTTCACACGGGCTTTCAGGCATGAATATACCCCAAAAAGCTGGATGGCATTAAGCTACAAAAAGCAGTAAATTGCCATGATGACAACAGAGAGACTATTGTTCCAGTCTTGCTTATAAACCTGTAATCAACCATGATCCGGGAAACTCAGGGTCACCACTGTTTTCTCGCCCTGAACCGACTCGAGCAGAATGGAACCCCCGTGGTTGTTCATGATTTGCCGGACCAGGCTCAGACCAATTCCCGATCCCTCCTCCTTGGTGGAAAAGAAAGGTACAAATACCTGATCTGTCATATTCTCCGGGATCCCGCTACCATTGTCCTCCAATTTCAGCAATACCCTTCCCCCGGATTTCTGAACTGAGATAGCCACAGATCGGCCCTGCTGCCTGCCTGTCAATGCATCGAAGGAATTTTTCAGCAGGTTCAGCATAATCATCTCAAACTGCTGTTTATCTGCATCAATGCTTATTCCTGGCTCTTCGCATTTCATGGAAATCCGGATATCCTTTTCACTAGCCTCTCCTTCAACCAGCAGCTGGATCCCTGCCAGGGTATCCTCCACATTGAGCTTCTCTTTTTTTGGTGGAGGCAGGAGAGACAGACGGCGGTATTCTTCTGTGAAGTCAATTAATCCCTGACCGGTTTTTTCAATCACCTTCAGTCCCTCCAGGACCTTCCCCAGTTCCACATCTTTCTTTCCGGCCAGGCTGTTCTGCATGGATTTGGTTAGCGAGAGCATCGGGGCCACTGCGTTCATGATCTCGTGGGTCAGAACCCGGATAATTTTCTGCCAGGAGTCTGATTCATTCTTATGCAGCTCCTCCTGGATATTATGCACCGAAAACAACCTGTAGTTGTCCTCGAAAACAGTCACTGCCTTTAGCCGTATGGAGAAAAGCTGTTCTCCGCCGAACTTGTCCCGGGGTTCCCTTCCCGGACCAATCCTGAACACCCCCGGGATACCAGGCTTCAGGCCACTGAGCGATCTCCACAATTTTTCATTGAGCGGTCTGATCTCGTCCATATGTGTAATATCGCGACTCGAAAGCAGGCTTCTGGCGGCCTCATTGATAAAGAGGAGCTTCCCGTTGTGACGAAAACAGAAGAGTCCCATATCAGCAGAATTGATCACATGATTCAGGATCTGATTGTACTTTTCCTTCTCCAGCCTCCGGGTATTCATGCCCTGTTTGATGATGTTGGAACGTTCCTTTAATCCCCTGAAGAGAATTCGACCGGTCCGGAACTGAATCTCCGGCATCTCTTCTTGTCCGATGGATTCAATAAACTGTTCCAGCACCCTGCTGAGGCGTAGAACGTACCTGGTAAGGAGCACTACCTGCAAAGTGATTGCCACCGTGCCGGTAAGCAATGAGAAGATCCACTCGTTTTCCCTGGACTCAACAATCCAGATGAAAACGAAAACGGTGATGATCAGCAATCCCACCCTCAATATAACATTCCCGAAAAAGATTCTACTTTCCATGAGCCTGTTCTATTCCGTAGTATTTTATCTTGTTGTAAAGCGTCGATCGTGCCACGCCCAGTTCCCGGGCTACCCTGGACAGATTGCCACTGTTTCGCTGGATGGATTCCCGAATGGTTATCAGTTCAAGCTCAGAAAGCGTGGGTCTCCTGGTTTCGTTTCTGTCAGGAATCCCGGCGTCGCCCGGAAGAATATCCCCCGGTTCAATGCTTCGCCCCTCTGCCAGCAGTACCGCCCTCTCGATGCTGTGCTGCAATTGCCTCACATTCCCGGGCCACTTACTATTTTCAATCAGCTCCCGGGCCCTTGATGAGAATGAGAGCCCTGACTTTCCATATTTCCGGGTATACTTATCCAGGAAATGGTGCGCCAGGTTGAGGATGTCACTTCCCCTTTCTCTCAACGGGGGTGCCGTGATTTCAATGGTATTGATCCGGTAATATAGATCCTCCCTGAACCTCTTTCGGGCTATCAGTTCCCGCAGGTTCTGGTTGGTGGCACAGATCAGCCGGAAATCGGCAGGCAGGGGTTTGTTGGATCCAATCCGGTAGATTTGCCTGTTCTGTAAAACATTCAATAGCTTCGCCTGCATCACCGGCTGAAGATTCCCGATCTCATCCAGGAAAAGGGTGCCGCCCGATGCAATCTCTATCCTGCCGGGTTTATCAGAATTGGCATCAGTAAAGGCTCCTTTTGTATGCCCGAAAAGTTCACTCTCAAACAGCGTTTCGCTGATGGAACCCATATCCACATGCACAAACACCTCACCGGACCGGTCCGACCTGTTATGGATTTCCCTGGCAATTAACTCCTTTCCGGTACCATTCTCACCAAGTATAAGCACATTTGAATCAGTAGCGGACACTTTTCTGATGGTGTTGTGCACCCTCTCCATTTCGGGTGATTTTCCATAAAGGCTGTCCTGGTTCGAATTAATAAACGAACTCAAATGATCCTGTTTCGATTTCAGCTGTTTCACCCTGGATCGGGATTCACCAAGCATAAGGCCGGCACGGACGGTAGCCAACAGTTTTTCATTATCCCAGGGTTTCGATATGAAATCTGTAGCTCCGCATTTTATGGCTTCGATGGCCAGGTCCACCTCGCTATACGCGGTAATCATTATAACCACCGAATCGGGATCCATACCCAGGATCCTCTTGAGCCACATAATCCCTTCCCTTCCATCCGTAACACCCCGGGTAAAATTCATATCCATGATGATCACATCTGTATGATGTGTTTCCAGGATTCCTGGAATCAGGTCGGGTGATTTGATACATATCACCTTTTCGGCCATGGGCTCGAGGAGCTGATTTAATGCGGTAAGCACATTGGAATTGTCATCTATAACCAGTATAGCACCCTTCATCTGCCTTATTTTGATACACTTTTAACGCGATATTAATGTAAATATACTAAATTGTCCTATTTTAAGGCAATTGCTCAACGGATTACTATATCGTCAATAATATAATATGAATTAAATCAGTATATTAACGCTGCTGGCATGGCAATTGAAATATAGGAGAAAACCCGATCTTATGAGCTTCTCCCATTTTAAAATGATATTGCGGATCATGTTTCAGAACCGGAGATCCACGTTGATAAACTACCTGGGGCTGGTACTGGGCCTCACCTCCTTTGTGATCATCTTCAGCTGGATCCGGACCGAATATTCGGTGGATAAGTACCACGCTAACAAAGACCGTCTGTACCAGCTGGTGATTCAGTTCCCCGAGGGGTTACTAGATGCGAACACACCCTATGCACTTGCCCCTGCCATGAAAGGTGTATTTCCCGAAGTGGAGAATTACAGCCGCCTGGTCAAGCTCGAATCCCAGGTGAATTCCTCCTTTGACTTCTTCCCGGAAAATCCTGACAATGATCCTGTCTATGAAGCCAATGCGGCTCGTGTGGATACCGGATTCTTCGGGATGTTCACAGTGTCCAGTCTGAATGGTAATGTGGAGCAAGGCTTAGGGCGACCCGACGGTGTGCTGCTCAGCAGGGAACTGGCCGAAAAATATTTCGGCGATACCAACCCGGTAGGCAGGCAGATCCTGATGAATGGTGATCAGTTACTGGAGGTCACCGGGGTGGTTGATGTTCCAGACAATTCCCAGTTCGACTTTGACATCTTCCTTCCGACTGGCCGGGAACTGCTGGACAGCTGGAACTGGCGCGATCCTTCCTTTATCATGCTGAAAAAGGGAACTGACAGGGTGGCCTTTGAGGAGAAGATTGTCCGCTTTCTGAATCAGACCATTCCAAATCCGCTGCCCGGAGAATTTCCCCTGCAGATTGTTCCCATCGGAAAATCAAACCTGGTTTTCGGCAAAAGAAAAGAGTTTCTGCTCTTTTCGGGCATAGCTATCCTGATCCTCATCATCGTGGCCATCAACTATATGAACCTGTCCACAGCAAACTATACACGGAGAATCCGTGAGATGGGAGTGCGGAAGATCCATGGGGCCACACCGAAGTTACTCCGGAACCAGCTGATTGCAGAGACCCTGATCCAGACCCTGGTGGCCATGTTCTTCGCCCTTTTCCTGGCCGAGGTGCTTCTCCCCAAATTAAACATGCTGTTTAATGATACCATAAGCATCGGGTACCGCACCCATCCGTTCATCATTCCCGGTTACATACTGCTGGCACTACTGATCAGCATGTTATCGGTGGCCTACCCTGTCATTGTATTTACCCGTGGAAACCCTGCCTCCATCCTGCGGGACTCATTTGTCAAAGGCCAGGGAAGGTCCAATATGCTGCTGATTACCACCATTCTCCAGTTCACCATCTCTGTCACCCTGCTAATCTCCACCCTGGTGGTAATCAGACAAGTACGCTTTGCCAGGAAAACTCCCCACGGAGTAAACATAGAGCAAGTGATTAAAATTCAGATAAATCCTCAGATTGCTCAAAAGTTGTTTGCATTCTTTGATGAACTGGAGAACCATCCCGGCATCCTGGAAACCACTGCGGGCCAGTCGAATCCAATCAATGAACCCAACAAATCCAATATTGACTGGCCCATGCGCAAACCGGAAACCAACCCCCTGGTCAGGTACTCCCTCTGTCTACCCGATTACCCGGCTTTTTTCGGATACGAGATCATCCTGGGGCGGCCCTTCAGGGATCAAAATCTTTCAGATGGGAAAAATTACCTTGTCAACGAAGCGGCCTGCCAGCTGCTGGAAAAAGAGAATCCGGTAGGTGATAAAATTACCATGTGGGGAGACGAAGGAGAAATCGTGGGAGTATTCCGTAATTACCACCACATATCGGTTCACACCGAAATCATGCCCCATATTGTTGCCATTAACACCTCCTTTTACCGGCATCTCAGATACATGTTCATCAGGCTCAGCCCGGATAAGCAGAAAGAGACCATCGGGTTTATCAGTCACACTTTCAAAGAGTTTGCCGGGGATTTCCCCTTTGACTATGAATTCCTGAGCGACGAAACTGACCAGATGTATGCCAAAGACATCCGACTGGCAAAGATCCTGGGATCATTCGCTCTCCTGGCCATGCTGATCTCCTGCCTGGGTATATACGGGCTCGCTTGGTTCTCGGTGGAGAGGAAGATAAGAGACCTGACCATCAGAAGGGTGTTTGGTGCCTCCTTCAATAAAATTATCCAACTTGCCCATGTGGACATGTTGCGCCGGATCGGATTATCGGTTGTTATCGCTATTCCCGCTTCCTATTTTCTGCTGGAACGATGGCTCCGCTCCTTTGCCTACCGGACCGACCTCTCCTGGTGGCTTTTTTTCCTGGGTGGATTGATCGGGATCAGTATTACCGTAACAGCCACCATGACCGGAATCTGGCGCTCAATTCAGCAGAAACCCACCGAGGTGCTGAAACAGGTTTGATTTGCGACCAAAATAAATAGCATGAATATAGAACCAGAGGTTTTTTTTCTCAGCCCCTCTTCCTCAATACGTAACTGAAGTAGATATACTTTTTGGATTCAAATCGGTTGTATGTTTCAGATCCGATTGTTCCGCCAAAATTCAAGGCAATTTTATGTAGATATTTTGGGGTCAGTTTTTTTACGAGTTGCCGCTTGCGTTCATCATCCAATTCCAGGGCCTTAAGTACCTCCCGGTTAATAAATCTCTCTTTCAAAATTGTCAAACCACTCGATTGCAGATCTTTTTTCATCCCTTCGAAGTCATAATCAAACCGGAAATCAGTTAATAAGAGATATCCGCCGGGCCGAAGGATACGGTTGACCTCTCCTAGAAAAGCTTTCATATCCAGATACCTGTGCGATGATTCAACATTTATAACTATATCGCATGAATTATCCTCCAGGCTTAAACTCTCTGCATTTCCCTGTAAAAAGGTCAGGTTATCTAAACTGTAATGACGATTGCTAAATGCAACAGCCAGTTTATCAAGGTCCACTCCAATTGCAGATGCAGGTAGAAAATTCTTTGTGATATAAGACAATCCTCCACCTCTGCCGCAACCGATCTCCACAATATCTTTGTTCTCAATTTCTGTCTCTATTGCCAGGTGATGATACAGCTGTATGGAATACCGGTTGGTCTCATTTTCTTTATCCAAAGGTGTATCAAGATCAGGATCACTAAATCCAAAATTCATGAAAAGAACTTCAGCATTTTTATCCACCCTGTTCACATACCAATACCATATTCTAAACATGTTTTCGCGAAAACCGGAGCTCATCGTAGTACTATTTTAATAAATTTTCTGATTGATTGGTTCCCAGAGCATATACATGAGAACGAACCTTTTGGGCCCATTCAAATTTCGAGATCGATTTGTCAAACATTTCACAGGAGATGGGTTTGCCAATCGTTACTCTGATCGTTTTATCTCTTTTCTTAAACATCTCATGCGGCAGCAGCATAAGCTCAATAACCATCTTTATACCAAACAACTTCCTGAAGAGAAATATCGCGTAAAAGAGGTTGGAGTTCCTTCCATGAAAATGGAATGGAACTATATCTCTTTTGCTGGAAACTGCTTTCGAAATAAAGCTTTTTTTCCAGGGCAGATCCCTTACTTTGCCCTTCACTAACCTGGATACCAATCCGGCAGGGAAGTGTGTAATAGGTTCATTGCTATGATAGGTTTTTTCAATTGCGTTAAGATACTCTTTGGGTGATTTTCCATAGACCTTTACGGCCGCAATAAACGGTCTTAACTGTGGGACGAACATAAAGGAGTCATTGGCTATGGCTTTAAGTGTACCGTATTTTTGCGACACAGTAAGTGTCAGAATCAATCCGTCAATGATGCCAAAAGGATGGTTAGCCACAAAAAAGCACTTTCCATTCTCAGGAAGATTCTCCTCTCCTTCAATTTCAAGTTTCAGGTTAAACTCTTCGATAATTTTAGGATGAAATTCAGCCCCCGTATAGTCCGAATACTTGTTAAGAATATAGTTTAATTCATCCTGCTTTATAATTTTAGCAACAAGCCTTACAACAAAGCGGGGCAGTCTCTTTAATACTTTCGAGTTCCCCTCCTGAATAATTTTTGCAAGGTCTATATGTTTTATATCGTTGCCTGTTGCTGTCATTTGTTCCGAAATGAACTGAATAGTCATCAAAACTACGGTTTTTTCTCACAAATGATGCCTTATACCATATGCCTTATGTAACACCAACTATAGCAACAAGATGGATAAAGAGCTCCTCACAACCAGTTTTTTCATATCTTGGGTTTCTAACCAAATCCGTACCGCCATGAAACTGCAAGTGGACAATACCCGCAGGGAATTCCTGAAAAGACTGATCGCCGGCACCTCCATGATGGGAATGACACCCCTGTTAAGCAGCCTGCAATCCTGCACAGGATCAGGTCAGGTAAAGGGCCTCCCCCAAAGGCCCTTTGGAAATACCGGTGAAATGGTGGGAATCTACAGCCTGGGGGCCCAGGCCACTGTCGAACAGGTGGGCATGAAGGAGCAGGCAATTGAGATCATCAACCGCTGTATCGACCTGGGAATTAATTATATTGACACATCTGCATGGTATGGGCAGGACGGAACCAGCAGCAAAGGAGATCACCTGCGGGGCACCAGTGAACGGCACCTGGGAGAGGTGATGAAAACCCGGCGAAGTGAGGTGTTCCTGGCTACCAAAACCCATGACCGGAGTTACGACGGTGCCATGCGGCACCTGGAGAGTTCACTGGAAAACATGCAAACCGATACCATCGACCTGTGGCAAATCCATAATATCAAAGGTGGCGGGAATGAGGACATTGACCAGATCTTTTCCGATGACGGAGTGATGAAAGCACTGCTCAAGGCGGTGGATGAGAAGGTGGTCCGGTTCCTGGGAATCACGGGTCACACCGATCCCGATCCCATGAAAGAGCTGATCGACCGTTATCCCTTCGATGCGGTACTGATGGCGCTGAACGCGGCCGACAAACACCACAACTCCTACATTGAAAAGCTGCTTCCCTCAGCCGTGGAGAAGAACATGGGGATCATCGGCATGAAGATCCCTGCCCGGGACAGGATTTTCGACCATGGCGGGATCATCACCATGAAGGAGGCCATGAGCTATACCATGACCCTCCCTGTGAGCACCATCATTGTCGGAATCGACAGGATTGCCGAACTGGAGGAGAACATCAGGATCGCACAGGAGTTCGAACCTCTGACAGCCGATGAGATGCTTGCCATTGAAGAGAAGGTGAAACCCCATTACGAGCACCTGATGTTTTACAAGGGATTGTCCGACTGGCCCGAAGAGTGGTCAGGCAATAATGTGTAATCCGTACAGGATCAACAGCATGGCCAGGCAGCATATCCCAAAATATTTCGGGCTCAGAATCTACATCTCCTCCACCATCCTCTATTTCTTCCTGGTCTTTCCTTTCCTGGTGTTCCTGGGACTGCAGAATATTCCACAGCGGGCCGAGAGCGAGGGATGGTTTAACCGCGATGCAGCTTCCGTCATCGATTCGCTGGCCGCTTCAGTTGATTTGGATGAGGTTCCCGGTGAGGCCGGGATTGACAGCCTGGTGAACCGGGCCATCGAAATGGGTGAGCCATATACAGAGAATAGAGAAGATGCAGATGATGATAGTGGTTCTTCGCTATTTGTGGGCATCTCTTCAGAGGCGGAGAAGGAGAAGCATGATCATGAAGGGTTGTTCCAGGAGAGCGGACCCCTTCCCATGTATATCAGATTGCTTTTCATATTTACCCTGGTCAGCTACCTGATCGGATTCATCTTAAACAACCCGTTTAAGCGGTTCTTTAGAAAAAAAAGAGGGAAACGTGAGGTTCGTGACAGGCTGGGGTTGCTCTGCAAAAAATATCTACTGACGATCCCGGCCCTCAACTCCCTCATCATTGTTCTGCCCAACCTGTTGGTTATCACCTACTCTCTGTTGTATATTATACTGAAAAATGATTTCCAGGGCGACATCGAAAGGGAGCTGTTCGTCCACCTCTTTTTCGTGACCCTGGCTGCATCCCTCCTGGAATTCCTCTTCGCTTTCTACTGGCAAAAGCACCGGGTCCATACCAAGTACATCGAGCACCTCTATACGGAGGAGGAGTTGCGGGTCCGGGTATTCCGGAGAAAAGGCAGGATCAGGAACCGCTACATGATCGCCTCTGTTATCACCACCTTCCTTCCCCTTCTGATCGTCATGGTTTACCTGGTCCTCAGCATTACATCCGTGAAGGAGATGGAGATGGAGAGCCTTAACCGTGATCAGCGGGAGATTCTGATCGGTCCATATGGCACCTTACTCAATTTTGGAAAGGAGTCCACCGATATTGATAAACTTGAATGGCTTTTTTATGTAAATGCCGTGGACTCGCTCCTGATGAGTATCGGGATCGGCAACGGGATCCTGGTGTCTCTGATCTACCTGTTGCTCTTTGTCAAATGGACCAACCAGGACATTACACAGCCGGTGAAGGAGCTCCTGACCAACATTAGAAATACCCGGGGAGGGGACCTGGAGCAGTACACCCTTGTGCGTACCAATGATGAGATCGGTGAACTGGCGGAGGGGTACAACGAGATGACCCGCAAGATCCATGAACATGTGCAGCGGATCTCAAAAATGAACAGGGATCTGGAAAAGACCGTTGATGACCGCACCAGGGAGGTGGTCAACCAGAAAGAGGAGATTGAGGCACAGAAAGAGGAGATAGAGGCACAGCTGGACCTGGTCACCCTGCAGAAGGATACCATCTCCAGGCAGAATGAACAGATCCTGGACTCGATCCGTTATGCAGAGCGGATCCAGTCGGCACTCCTTCCCACAGCAGGGCATCTGGATGATTTTCTGTCAGACCAGTTTATCCTCTACAAACCAAGGGACATTGTGAGTGGGGACTACTACTGGACCGCCTCTAAAGATGGGAAACTAATGGTTGCAGTAGCCGATTGTACAGGACATGGTGTACCGGGGGCATTCCTCAGTGTACTGGGCATCTCCTCCATGAATGAATTTGTTAAAAGGGAAGAGGTACTTAGTGCCGGACAGATCCTGGAACAGCTGCGGGATTTCGTGATCCATACTTTGCACCAGACCGGAGACCGGGACGGGGCCCGTGATGGGATCGAGATTGCCCTCTGTGTGATCGATCCAAAGAAAAAAACCCTTGAATTTGCCGGTGCCAACAGGCCCCTTTACCTGGTCAGAAAGAGACGGGACAAACAGGGAGGAGGATCCCCCGAACTGATCCAGATCCGGGGCGACAGGATGCCCATTGGCATTTATGAACAGGAGCCTGCCCCCTTTACCAACCACATCGTAAAGCTGAAAAAGGAGGATACCCTCTACCTCTTTTCAGACGGGTATGTGGACCAGCTGGGAGGGCCCCGGAGAAAGACATTCAGGTCGGCACAATTCAGGGAGCTGCTGATTCAGATCCAGGATAAACCGATGGAAGAACAGAAGAAAATCCTGTATGATAAGCACCAGGAGTGGCGCGGAAAAGTGGAGCAGATCGACGACATCCTGGTGGCAGGTTTCAGGATTTAGGTCTCACCATAATAAATTCATCGCTAAAAGAGAGCCTTCATTAAAACCTACTCCTCTACCTTCACATAGTCAAAGGTAAGGCCCGACATCCTGGCCATCTCCACGCCAACCTCGTACATGTCCTCATCATCGGCTTCGTAGTGCCACTGAACCGTAACCCCGTTCCCTGCATCATGAATGGTACGCAGGACCTTGAAAATATCCAGGATGTACTTGGCAGAGGTGGAGTTGAAGTACTCCAGGTTGAAACTGAATGTTACAGGGGCCTTTTCCCCGGCACCAAACCGCTCCAGCCAATCCAGGATAGGCATGTAAAAATTCCTCACATTCTCGGGTCTGGATTCACCGGAAAACTCGAACTTGTTCTCCACAGGATCAAGGAGAACCCCGGGGGAGTTCAGTGTGGACTCTATAATCAGTTTCTCCATGAGTTATCCATTTAAGGTGATCTTAATTTCAAAAAACGAATATTTGCTGTTTACAGTACTGAAGCTGTACTCAATATCGAGATCGGTCCGCAGTGCCATGGTAATCAGTCCCAGCCCGGCTCCTGTATCACTGGCGGTGGACTCCCTGTTGATCACCTCCGCGTAGAGCGATTTCAATGACTCTTTGTCCAGCTGGTTTACCCGGTCAAGTTTAAAAATCAGGTTTCCGATATCATCATTCTGAACCAGGTTTCCGGCACTGACCACAACATGCTCCTTCAACCTGACCACAGAGATACTGGGTGGCCTGAATGCTTTGCGTGCTTTCCCGGGCAGTTTGGCTGTGTACTTAAAAGCATTGTCGATGGCCTCGACAAAGATGCCGTAAAGCCTTTTTCTTGCCGGCTTCTTCATCTCCTGAAACTCCCTGGTGTTCTTTAGCCTGGTTAATAGCATTTCAATGGTCCCAAAAGTGATGGTACCTTCAAAATCCACCAAAGTTTCTGCTTTCGACATTCCTGATACAAATAAAAGAAAAAAAAGGTTACCTTAAACACCCATGAGTGAAGCGATTCTGAGAGCCTTGATGCAACTGTTCGCATTGATTGCCGACATCGATGAGGTCCAGGAGATCTCTGAGAAAGAGCGGTCCATTATTAAGGCGTTTCTAGCCCGGCAGCTAAGCAGTGAGCTGGTGGCCAAATACATGATACTTTACGATGAGTTCCTGAACCACTACCACCAGGAGCGAATCGACAAGGGGAGCCTGAAGGAGAAAAAGCGGACCGCTCTTACTGCTGTCAGGATTCTGGGAATCTGTCAGAAGATTAACGAAGAGCTGGAACAGAAACAGAAGGTCTATGTGATCATTCAGCTTATCGAGTACATTGCCTATGGGATCGAGATCCGGGAGAAGGAGCTGGACTTCCTGCAGACAGTGGCCTCCTCCTTCAATATTGATGATGATGAGTATGAGAACATACTCAGGTTTGTTGCCTTCTCCCGTGGGGATATTCCCATGAAAGAGAGGGTGCTTCTGATCAACAGTGAAGAGAAACCCACCTATAAAGGGGTCAGGCATATCAATGACAATAACCTCACCGGCGAGATCACCTTCCTGAATATTGTGAGCGTGAACACCTATGTTTTAAGGTATCACGGGCATGAAGATCTTTTTCTAAACGGGCAGCATCTTCAGACCGGCACAACCACCACTTTTGAGCAAGGATCCGCAATCAGGGGGGCAAGCATCGACCCCATTTACTATTCAGATGTGGCAGGGGTGTTTTCAAAATCTACCATCACCACCACGCTCACCTTTGTGGCCCGCAATGTGGAATTCAGGTTTGCAAACAGTGAAAACGGGATCCAGGAGTTCAACCTTCATGAGGAGTCGGGCCGGCTGGTGGGAGTCATGGGCGGAAGCGGAGTGGGAAAGTCGACGTTGCTGAATGTCCTCAACGGCAACCTCACACCCAGAAGCGGTGAGATCCTGATCAACGGGTACAACATCCACAACCCAAAGGAGAAAGAGAAGCTGGAAGGGGTCATCGGCTTTATTCCCCAGGACGACCTGCTCATCGAGGATCTGACCGTGTTCCAGAACCTCTACTATAATGCCAGGCTCTGCCTGGACGGGTATGATGAACAAAAGATCAGGGAGGTGGTGGAGCAGGTACTCAGGGACCTGAACCTCTATGAGATCAGGAACCTGAAGGTGGGCAAACCGCTGAACAAGGTGATTAGCGGGGGACAGCGAAAAAGGGTGAATATCGCCCTTGAACTGATCCGCGAACCCTCTGTTCTTTTTGTGGATGAACCCACTTCCGGACTCTCCTCGGTCGACTCGGAGATTGTGATGACCCTGCTGAAGGAGCAGGTTAATAAGGGTAAACTGGTCATTGTCAACATCCACCAGCCCGCGTCCGACCTCTATAAGATGTTTGATAAGATCATCTTCATGGACAACGGGGGTTACCAGATCTTTTACGGGAACCCTTCCGAGGCGGTGATCTATTTCAAGACCCGGAGCAACCATGCCAACGCCAGGGAGGATCAGTGTACCAGGTGTGGAAATGTGAATCCCGACCAGGTGCTGCAGATCATCGAAGCAAAGATTGTCAACGAACGTGGCAAGCTCTCCCGGACCCGTAAGGTGAGCCCGAAGGAGTGGTTTTCCCGTTTTAAAGAGGGTGGGGTCATGAGTGTGCCGGAGAAGCAGGTGAAAAAGAGGCTTCCCGAGAACCACTACAGCATCCCCCGCCTTCTGAGGCAATCCCGGATATTCTTTGTCCGGGACCTCCTCTCCAAGCTGACCAACAAACAATACATCCTGATCAGTCTTCTGGAGGCCCCCCTGCTGGCGGTAATCCTGGGATACTTCACCAAGTATGCCAGTGGAACAAGCAGCAATCCGGTCGCATATGTTTTCAGAAACAATGAGAACCTGCCGGCCTTCCTGCTTATGAGTGTGATCGTCTTCCTTTTCCTCGGACTCACCCTCAGCTCGGAGGAGATCATCAAGGACAGGAAGATCCTGCAGCGCGAATCCTTCCTGAACCTGAGCAGATCCAGCTACCTGAATTCGAAAATCCTGATCATGTTCCTGATCTCGGCAATCCAGTCCATCTCCTATGTGCTGATCGGCAACCTCATTTTTGAGATCAAAGGGATGACCTTTGCATACTGGCTCATCCTTTTTTCCACCTCAAGTTTTGCCAACCTGCTGGGACTCAATATCTCTTCGGGACTCAATTCGGTAATCACCATCTACATCCTGGTGCCCTTTCTGCTGATCCCCCAGATCCTGTTCAGCGGGGTGCTGGTAAAATTCGACAAGCTGAACAGGAGCCTGACCAACTACCAGTATGTTCCGTTTATCGGGGATTTGATGACCTCCAGGTGGGCTTATGAGGCCCTCTCGGTGGAACAGTTCAAAAAAAACCGGTACATGCAGGAGTTCTTTGAGATTGAACAGAAGATCAGCAATGCCACCTACATGGAATCGTTCCTGATCCCAACACTGGAATCGAGTCTTGATGAGACACTGGAGCTGATGGCCTCGGAGAGAAAGGGGGATCAGGTCCGCATGAACCTGGCCATGATTTCGGGAGAATTGACCCATCTGAAGGAGCACCTCCCAACGATCTATTCCGACACAGATAACGGACTGACAGTAAATTCGTTTAATCAGGATGTTGCAGACACCATTAAAGCCTCACTGGCTCATATCAAACTGCTGGCCCGGAAACAACGGGGGGAGGGAAGCAAAGCAAAGAGCCTTATACGCCAGCAACTGACCGGTGAATTGGGCGGCCTGGCCTCCTTTTCTGACTTCAGGGATGCCTATGAGAATGCGCAGCTCTCAGACCTCCTCCTGAACAACAAGGAGCTAAACAAGATTGAACAGAAGGGAACCATCCTGGTCAGACGATACAATCCGGTCTACATGGAATCTGCATCACCCGTGGGCAGAGCCCACCTCTACGCCTCCCACAAAAGGATCGGCAACAAGAAGATTGATACGTTGTGGTTCAATATGATGGTGATCTGGTTCAGCTGCCTGCTGCTCTATTTAACCCTCTACTTCGACACCCTGAGAAAGGTGCTTGCCTTCTTTGAGAACATGCGGATCAGGGGGCCTTCATCCACCTGATGCCCAGGGTGAACAGAAGGCTGTTGTTGTTGACCAGCAGGGGTTCACGGTTGGTAACCGGGCTCAGGTCGGGTTGGTACTGAATCTCGCCAAACAGCACCCTCCCGTTAAGGCTGAACTCCACACCCACTCCCATGGTAAGACCCATGATCCAGCTGTTTTGCTCCTCAAGTGGATATTCCGACTCAGTGGAGTAATAGATCAGCCTGTCGATCCGGGGACCAAAAAGGGCATAGGGTTCAACACCTCCGTTGTAGCTCTTCGCCCTCAGCATGGGCGCAATAGAGAGATAACGGTGCCGGGAGGCAAGCGGCTCCCCCAGGTTTGCAACCACACGGTCCCCATCCGTGTGATCGATGGTTACTGAATGGGTAGTTGTGGAGCTTCCCCTGCAGACCAGGTAAAGATCGGTCTGCAGGCTAAAGTTTTCCCCCCTGAAAGATTCAATGAAAAACGCCATGGCCGGACCCACGACCGCATTGGTACCCATGATGTATTCTATGGGTGTAATGCGGTAGGTCTGGTTGGAGAGTGACATACCGGCTTTCACTCCCAGGCTTCCGATAACCTGGCCACTGGCCAGGTGTAACCCGGCAGTCCAGATAAACCCTATTATCAGAGCCAGCCTTTTCATTCCACCACCATTTTTAGTACATCATCCTCTCCATCCGACCTGAGTCGCACAAAATAGAGACCCCTGCCTAATCCTTCAGTATCAACTCCATAATCAGTCAGTGGCATGCAATTCTTATAGGTTTCTGAAAACACCTTCGCCCCGGAAACAGTGTAGATCTCTACCACCACCCTCTCCTCCCGGTTCGAAAGGGATTTGAACGTAAAGGTGCCATGGTTGGGATTGGGATAGATGGAGAAGGGAGTAGCGGGCTCTATCCCGGCGCTTTTTTTCACATAACCAACCTCCTGGTTGAGCACCTGGTCGTTGGGATCAATGGTGATGCTATCCACTGTATGATCCAGGGTGAATTGATAACGCTCCTGGTTCTCATCATGGAACACCCTGAACAGGGTGTCTCCGCCCTCATAATGGATCATGTACTCCATCGACATCTTAAACAGGGTGTTGGTCTCCGACGAGGTGGTCTGGGTGGAATGCAGGTTCAGGAGATCGCCCTGCTGATCCCAGGAGGCTTCATAGATGGGATACCCCGCACCAAAATACCACTGGTTAAAAAAGTCCGTAAAATCCATACCTGATGTCTCCTCCAAAACAGCTTTAAAGTCGAGTCCGGTGGCCACACTGTCGCCATAACGGTCAATAAAATTCCGAAACGTTTCAAAAAACAGCCCATCATTCTGCAATTCGAACCGCATCATGTGAATGATTGCCATCCCTTTGCTGTAGGAGAGGTTCCCGCTGAAAATCCGGGAAGCATCATCTGCATGCTCCGCCGGAATATAGACCCTCCCATGGGGTTCTCTCATGGCCCGTTCGAACCGGTATGCTCTTACGGCCTCTCTGTTTTCCGGTGTAAGTTCTTCAACTGCCAGATAGTGTGCATAGGTGGCAAAACCCTCGTTGATCCATATATCCTGCCAGGTGGCACAGGTCACGTAATTGCCAAACCATGAGTGTCCCAGCTCATGGGCCACAAGCCCAAAACTAAAACCTCCCATACCGGTCATGGTCTGGTGCTCCATACCCCCGCCCCAGGGCCAGAGGTAGTGGCCATATTTCTCCTCCCTGAAGGGATAAGGACCAAACCGCTCACAGAATAATTTCATCATAGATCGGGTCCAGTGCATCCCGTCCCGGTACTCTTCAAGGCACCCTGGCCGGTCATAAATAAAATTCTGGATCAAAATGGGTTCCGGAATATCAGGCGGATGCACTTCGAAGTTATATTCGATATAGTCAGAAACTGCAATGGAGATAAGATAGAAAGCGATGGGGTAATTGGATTTCCATTCATAGCGCACCTTGCCGTTTGGAAAATAGGTGGTCCCTGTGTGGATTCCCTGCGAAACCCCCGTTAGTCCAAAATCGGTTGTGATAAACACATGCACCGAATCGGCCTTATCCCCCAGGTTCTCTTTGCAGGGAAACCAGTCTTTGGCATAGAAAGGCTCCGAAAGGGTAAAGGTGACCGGTATGTCCCAATCCTCATCCACCTCCATGTTCATCCCCTCCCCGGTCTGACCCCCGTACCAGATCTGCGTGCTGACCAGCTCTCCAGCCCCTCTTGTGGCAGTCAGAGGTACAGTTATCTCATGATCCACATGGGTAAATAGGTGGTTCTCCCCATCCACCTCCACCCGCTCAACATCCAGGAGGTTGTTGAGTTCGAAAACCAGTGCTGACAGCCCCTCATCGAAAACCTCTGCCAAAATGGTCACATTGCCCCCGATCCGGTCCGATTGGTTATCAGCTTCCACATCCAGTTTGTAGAACTTCACATCGTAACCGTTTAGAAGCGGGTTCTCATTCAGGGTAACCACCCCATGGGATATCCGTGCCTGCTTCTCCAGGGGAATCTCCTGTGCCCATGTGGCGGCCACAAAGAGCAAGGTAATAATGAACAGGGTAAATATGTATTTTGTGATCATCATGTCGCTCCCCTGTAAAGATGCAATAAATATCTTTTACCCTATCCCGGCTTCATGTGCCTCAACCTGAAGAGCCAGGTCCCGATGATGCAATAGAGAAGGGTGAGCACCACAATGGCTACCAGTTCGGGAGCGGTCTCTCCTGCATCCAGTCCGGACACCAGCACCTTGTTCAGTGCATTGACTGCCCAGGTGGGTGACAGGATGTGATTCAGCATCACATCAAATCCGCCCACAGTAAAAAGCCTTCCCCCCGAAATGGGAAAAGCAGCTCCCGTAAAGAACATCAGAAGAAACAGCGGAAAGGTGCCGATAATGGCCACCTCCTTGATCGAGCGGCACATGGCTGCAACGATCAGGCTGAAACTGATCATGGAGAGGGCGGTAAGCAGTGCCACCAGGATAATAAAACCCAGGGTACCCGGAATCAGTGTATAACCCAGCGCCAGTGCGGTCAGCAGGGCAAACAGCAGGGAGACCAGGGCAATGATAATCTGTACCAGTGAGGTTCCGCCCAGGAACTCCACAGAGGTGAGCCGTGAGATCTTCAGACGCTCCAGTGTCCTGGCCTCAGGCTCCCTGACAATAGCAGCCGAGGCTGAGAAGATAATCATGATAATCGAAAGGATCAGCAATCCGGGTACATAGAGTTCAAACATCGATCGCTCTCCCGAGTGGCCGAGGGTGGTCTCTTTCCAGCTTACCGGGAGGATGACCCCGGTAACACCCAGGACAAAAGCATTGACCAGCTCTTCGATCCATATCGCCCCAACAATGTACTCCACGCGGGTCACGTCCCCCACCAGCTCGAGCTGTGCCGGGCGGACCAGCCGCTCCCCGGAATCCTTCAGAGAAGCAGAGAGGTTGCCCGGGATCACCATCAACACATCTGCTTTGCCTTTGCGCAGCATCTCCATTGCGTGCTTACGCTCCTTCCCATAAACGATGTGCATACCAGGGAGCTCACCCCCGGTGGCCATCTCCCCAAGGAAAAGGGCCAGGCTATCACCCATATTGATCCGTGTCTTGTCATGCAAAACCCCCTGGTCCCGGTTCAGAATGATCACATCATAGGCAATCTCTCCCGGGTCAACCATCAGGAAATAGATGGCAATGAACAGCGGAGTCATCACCACGATCATAATCAGGATCCAGTAGTCCCTTACCTGCTCCCTGAGCCCTTTGACAAATACGAAGTACCACCTCATGACCTCAGTCGTTTTCCGGTCAGATGGATGAACACATCTTCCAGGGTATTCTCGCGTATCCTCATCTCAGCCACCGTCACCCCTTCCTGCTCCAGGAGCTTGTATATATTGTGGATTTTAGGCACCAGGTCCATGGAGCGGATCATCAACGACCCCTTTTCTGCAACAACCTGGAATCCCCTTATCGTAAGTTCCTGCCCGACACGCTGAAGGGCCTGAGGATCACTTTCACGGGGTGACAGCTCCAGTACATCCCCTGCCCCGATGGATCGTTTCAGATTCCCGGGTGTATCGAGTTTCAGCAACTTTCCAGAGTCAATAATGGCCACCCTGTGGGCAAGCCTGTCCGCCTCATCCATGTTGTGGGTGGTGATAATTACTGTTTTTTGCATGGCTGTCTCCCTGATGAACTCTCTTACCACCACACGGCTCTGGGGGTCCAGTCCCGCCTCCGGTTCATCGAAGACCAGGATCTGAGGATCATGCATCAGTGCCATGATCACATTCATCCTTCGTTTCATACCTCCCGAAAGGGTGGCAGCCAGCATCTCCCTTTTTCCCTCCAGTCCCATTCTGGCCAGCATGGCCCCGGCCCGCTCTTTCGCCACATGACCGGGAATGTTGTACATCCTGGCACTGAAAACCAGCTGCTCATAACAGGTCAGCTTGCTCCAGAGGATATTCTCCTGTGGACAGATGCCGACTTTGGACCGCACCCTGGTGCCGGCAGCATCTTCAATGTTTTTACCCTCCACCATCACCCGGCCCGAGGAGGGGCTGAGCAGTCCGCACATCATCCTGATGGAGGTGGTTTTTCCGGCCCCGTTGGGTCCAAGAAGACCCAGTACCTCGCCACGACGTACCTCCAGCGAGAGGTGATCAACCGCAGTAAGGTCACCATACCTCTTAACCAGCTCCTTCACCTCCAGTACCGGTGCGGAATTTTGAACCATGGTTTAGACCTGTGAACGTTTCACACAATTTCGGAAAATTTTGCCTTTAAAAAAACTATTACCTCTTCAGATTTGTTACATTAACTCATTAAAATGATGCAACATGCCCAGAGTATTTAAACCCGTCGATATCAGTGAAGAGGAGAAGGAGGTCCGAAAAGACTATTTTGACAGGCATACCCCTGTGGTGTTGTGTGATCCCTTTGCCCGGGAAGCAGAGAAATTCAAAGTAAAGGTCAAACTGGGAACTGAATACTCCCATCCCGATGATCCCGATCACCACATCAAATATGTGCAGCTATGGAACCGGGAGACCTTCCTGGCCGAGGCACACTTTGCCCCGGGCACACTGGGGAACAGATCCGAACAGCTGGAGATCGATTTTTACATTGTTCCCGGAGCTGTAAGCATGAACCTTTCCGCCATGGCGGTATGCACCAAACACGGACTCTGGCAGAGCGAATCGATCGAAGTGACTATCCGAAAAAAATGACCTAATCCACCAGCTCTTCAAGATCTTCCACTTCGTCGTAGCCGGAGGTACCAATGAAGGATACGAACGAGATCTTCCACTCCCCTTCAATATTCTCCAGAAAGCGAACCTGGATGCTGTTGATCTCGGTCACATCCTCACCATAGGTGGAGATCCACTTCTGATCACAAATTACGAAAGCGGAACTGGGGCACACCTTCATCCGGTAATTTGACTTTTCGACCGTGATGTGCAGGTCTGAACCCAGGTCATCTTCAGTCTCATCGCCACTCATGTGTTGTGAAACATCCTCCCAACCTTCGGCAAAAACAAAATTATCGGCTCCGGCGGTTAACCTGATGTTTGTGGAGTCTTGTAAATGGGTCGCATACATCGCCTCAAAATCACGGGCCAGGTAGGCATCTGTCTCCTCGTTGATCACCTTGATAATGGCTTCTTTTTCTTTCTCCATGTCAATGGGTTGCTCGCAACCTGAAAAGGCAACTACAAGAAGCAGCACAAGGGTTATTGTCGGAAATCTCATTGTGTAATTGGTTTTGGTAAATGAATAGCTACTTGCAAAATACAACAATGACCCGTTAAAGTCAATTAATTATTACATTTGCCCTGTTGAAAATACACATATTCATAGGGTTATTTCTGATTGCTGCCGGGCTAAACGGATTTGCAACGGACAGAGGCAATCCCATCCCGGAAAGAGGGGTGCTGGATCTGACCTCCACCGGATTTGGTAACAGCCAGTACAATCTGAACGGGGAGTGGGAATTTTACTGGGAAGAGCTGCTGACTCCCGATAATTACAAGGCCAAAAAAGAGGCGGGATCGGGGATTTTTGTCAATGTTCCCTCCTACTGGAATGGCTATGAAGTAAATGGAGAAAGGCTTCCCGGACAGGGATACGGGACCTATGCAATGACCATCCTTCTTTCACATGAAGCGCACTCCCCCCTCTGCTTTGACATACCGGTATTCGATGTGGCATACAAATTCTTTATCAATGACAGGCTCGTCGGGGAGAATGGCTCGGTGGGAACCACACAGGATGAGGAAGCACCCTGGTATGAAACAGGTTATTTCTGCTATATTCCGGAGAGAGACACACTTCAACTTCTGATACAGGTCTCCAATTTTCATCACCGCAGGGGGGGATTCTGGCAATCGGTCACGGCAGGAGATGCCCGGAAAATCCTTCTTAGAACCGAGCGCAGAAAAATGTACAATTTCTCAACCATTGGTGTGCTCTTCTTCTTTACCCTGTTTTTTGGTTTCCTGTGGTATTTTTCCAGGCGGGACCTCAAGATGTTGCTGTTTGCACTGACCACCCTGGGGATCCTGATCCGGTCTGTCAATACGGGACTCCACTTTTCCAACTTCTTTGTCGACACCCCCTGGGCATGGCAGATCCGCATGGAGTATTTCGGGACCTACCTGGCCCACCTCAGCGGGATGTACTTCCTGCACCATGTATTTCCCAGGAGATACATGAATCGTGTGATCACCGCCAATGCTGTTGTTTCATCCCTTTTAATAATCAGTCTGTTTGTGATGCCTCCCAGGATATTTGCATACGGGATGTTTATCTTTCAACCCCTGATTATGCTCTTTCTGATCCATTACCTGGTGGTCAGCTTCGCCGGAATATTCAGGAGAAAGGTTATTGACACCATTTTCTTTGCCTCACTGGGGCTCTTCACCTATACCATGGTCAACGATATCATGGTTGCCAACTCGGTCGGGTCGGTAAGCAACGATTACATATCCCAGCTCTCATTCCAGGCATTCATCTTCGCCATGGCTATACTTATCATCATGCAGTGGGTTGCCAACTACAACACCAGATTCGATCTGGAAGCCTCACTCAGGTTCAAAAACAGGGTGCTGTCGGTCATTGCTCATGACCTGAAGAATCCAGTGGCCAGCATCGCCCAGTTTGCCGACCTGCTGGTTGCCAAACCTGAACTTGCAGTTAAAAAACAGGTGCTTAATTCCCTGCAGGAGTCGTCACAGGCTGCCGTGGACCTCCTGGACAACCTTCTTTTATGGGGAAGGAGCCAGGCTGATGAGCTGAGTACAGAACCTGTGAATTTTGATATAGGCAGGCTTATCACCGAGACAGAATCCCTGTTCAGCCACATGGCGGCTCAGAAAGAGGTGACACTCCGATCAGATGTTTACAAGGGAACCACCGTGTATGCCGACAGGGCCCTTATCAACATTGTGATCCGGAACCTGGTTTCCAATGCCATTAAATTCACCCCCGGCAAGGGCATCGTAACCATCCATGCACAGCCGGAAGCCAGTGTTGTCCGGATCTCCGTTTCAGATACAGGTGTGGGGATCAATCCCGATATCCTGGATCAGTTCCGGTCAGGGGGGCAGATAGAATCATCCATGGGAACCGACAAAGAGATCGGTACCGGGCTGGGGCTTCAGCTGGTCAGCGATCTGGTTAAAAAGAATGAAGGCGTATTAAAGATAGACAGCACCACCGGGAAGGGATCGACCTTTACATTCACCCTTCCGGGAGGAGACAAAAGAGAGATAGAATGAAGATAAGTAAAAGCAGATCAACAGGAGAGAAGGAGAGCAGGGTTATCCTGGTAAGAAAAGGGCAGGAGCTGGAGAGACAAATCCCTCAGGAGGATCAACGCCAGTATGTAGAGCAGCGATTTGGCGATGAGAAGGAGAGCGCGCAGATCAACCTGCTGGACCACCACCTTTTTGTCAGACGACTCAACGAAGAGAAGGTCCCGAAGAACCAGCGGCTGGAGGAGGCCCGAAAAGGTGCATATGCCATGCATGCTGCAATGAATGAGCTGGGGATAGAGCAGGTTACAATCGTCAACGGCGGAGTCGCTCCTGATGAGGTCATCGCTTTTGCCGAGGGGTTGGCCCTGACCGGCTACCAGTTCCTGAAATACAAAACCGATGTGAAGGAGGTTAAGTATTCCCTTGAAGAGGTCAGGATTTACGACAATGCCCTCACCGATGACCATGTATTGAAACTCGAAAACCTGGTACGCGGGGTCTACCTGACCAGGGACCTGGTCAACGAGCCCCTCTCCTACTTAACTGCCCCGCAGCTCTCGGCCGAGATTGAAAAGATGGGCCTTGAGGCGGGATTTGCAGTGGAGGTATTTAACAAGAAGAAGATCGAATCCCTCAAAATGGGAGGACTCCTGGCTGTGAACAGGGGCAGTGTGGATCCGCCCACATTTACCATCCTCACCCACCGGCCGGAAGAAGCACTTAATGAAAATCCGATCGTTCTTGTGGGGAAGGGAGTGGTGTATGACACCGGGGGAGTGAGCCTGAAACCGACCCAGGACTCGATGGATTATATGAAGAGTGACATGGGAGGAGCCGCATCAGTGGCAGGAGCCCTCTACGCGGCAGCAAAGAATGGGATCCCGCTGTGGATCATCGGCCTGATACCAGCCACCGACAACAGGCCCGATGGCAATGCATATGTTCCCGGCGATGTGGTAACCATGTATGACGGCACCACAGTCGAGGTCCTCAATACCGATGCCGAAGGAAGGATGATCCTTGCCGATGCCCTCAGCTATGCAAAACAGTATGACCCCGATGTGGTGATCGAACTGTCCACATTGACAGGTTCGGCCCAGGCGGCCGTTGACAAATACGGAATTGTGGGGATGGGGAATGCCAGCCGCGAAATTATGGATCAGCTGATAGAGAGCGGTGAAACCAGCTCGGAGCGAATTGCTGAATTTCCATTCTGGGATGAATACAAGGAGCAGCTGAAATCGGAGGTGGCCGACCTGAAGAATATCGGCAGCAGGTATGCAGGAGCCATCACTGCAGGAAAGTTCCTGGAACACTTCACCGATTATCCCTATGTTCACCTCGATATTGCAGGGCCCTCGTTTAATAAAACCCCTTTCAACTACAGGGGTAAGGGCGGCAGTGGTGCGGGTGTAAGAATGCTCTACCATTACCTGCTTAATCGCTCATCGTAAGCTATTTACTATGAATAAGAAAATAAAGATCGGTATCTCCCACGGAGATGTAAACGGGATCAGTTACGAGGTGATCATAAAGACACTGATGGATCCCAGGATGAATGAGATCTGTATCCCTGTCATTTTCGGCTCTCCCAAGGTTGCAGCCTACCACAGGAAGGCTCTGGACATTGAGGGTTTTTCTCCCATCAACATCACCTCTCCCACCGAAGCCAAAGGAAACAAAGTGTATATGGTCAATTGCGTGGATGACAACATCAGGGTTGAACTGGGAAAGACCACTGAAGGTGCAGGGATCGCCTCCTATGAAGCACTGAAGGCTGCCACGGTTGCACTGGAGCAGGGAACCATCGATGCACTTGTAACAGGTCCGGTAAGCAAACAGAACATCCAGCAAACCGGGTTTAATTACAGCGGACATACAGAGTTCCTCCAGGCCCATTTCAGAGCCGATGAGGTGATGATGCTGATGGTGAGCGATCTGATGAAGGTGGGACTGGTGGCCGGTCATCTCCCTGTGTCGCAGCTTAGCGCTTTTATCACCACCGAGCTGATTGTTGATAAACTGCAGATTCTCTCCCGCTCCCTGCTACAGGATTTCGGGATCAGAAATCCGCGAATTGCTGTCCTGGGGCTCAATCCCCATTCGGGCGACAACGGACTGCTGGGCAGTGAAGAGCAGGAGGTGATCATCCCGGCCCTTGAACAGGCCAGAAAGATGAAGATCCTCGCCTTCGGCCCCTTCCCGGCCGATGGCTTTTTCGGTGCCGGCCGCTTCAGCCAGTTTGATGCGGTACTGGCCATGTATCACGACCAGGGGCTTGCTCCCTTTAAGGCCCTGAACATGGAAACCGGTGTGAACTTCACGGCGGGACTCCCCGGGGTAAGAACCAGCCCGGCCCATGGTACCGCTTTCGAACTGGCAGGAAAAAATGAGGCCTCGCCCGACTCCTTCCGGAATGCCATCTACACAGCCATCGATGTGGTCCGAAACAGGGCCCTGTACGAAGAGATTGCCAAAGATCCCCTCGCTGCAGGCAAAACCCCCTCCGGCGGAAGGGACGAATCGGCTGACGACCTGGAAATTAACGGTAAAAACGGCTGACATGGAGCCGGTTGTCTTCAAACGCTGGTCCAATAAGGGGTGGGCCGTGATGGCAAGCCTGCACAAGGTGATCATCATTGGCACACTCTGCTTCAGCTACCAGATGGTGGCGCAGGATCAGGGCAGCCATCCAAACGACAGCAGCCAGGCAGAATTCATGCTGGAGCTGGAAGAGGTGGAGGCCACTGAAGCGCTGCCGGCAGAGCTGGAGGCTGTCTCCCTGAAACCCATGCTGCTTGTCACATCGCAGGATATCAGTGAGGCGGCGGCCACCTCCCATGAGGAGGTTCTGGAGTACCTGCCACAGGTAGATATCCGTCAGCGGGGAAGACACGGTATCCAGTCTGATCTCTCCATACAGGGCGGCTCATTCGACCAGTCCATGGTGCTGCTAAACGGCATCAACCTCTCGGATCCCCAGACCGGTCATCTCCAGCTGAACCTTCCCGTTGACCTTCAATCGATCTCCCAAATCGAGGTGGTCACAGGGTCCGCCGCACGCAGATTTGGCACCAATGCCTTCGCCGGGGCGGTGAATGTGGTGACCCGGCCCGCCGATTCGACCTTTATTAATGCCACACTGAGGTACGGTCAACACGGACTCTACGGTGCCAATCTGAAGAGCAACCTGGGCGGAAAACAGCTCAATACCCTGATCAGCCTCAATACGGCAGGAAGCAGAGGGTACAGGGAGAACACCGATTTCAGGACCACCCACCTCTATCTGCATACAACGGCCGGAAAGGGCAGGCTGAAAACGCATCTGATGGCCGGACTCAGCGCCAGGGCCTTTGGCGCAAACGCCTTCTACTCGCCCCGTTTTGTGCACCAGTATGAGGCCACCACAACCGGTCTGGCAGCGCTAAAAATGGAGTTGAAAGAAACGCGATCCCGCTGGACCCTTAACGCCTACTACAAACTGAACCGGGACCATTTTCTGCTGGACCGCCACAACCCCGCTTTCTACAGCAATGACCACCTTACCCGGGTAACCGGAGGCGACCTGGAGGGAAAAGTCTCAACAGAGGCCGGAATTACCCGCACCGGTCTTCACTACCGGGGGGAGCAGATCAGAAGCACCTCCCTGGGCGAACCGCTTGATGTGACAGAACCGGCACCCTTCAGTGACAGTGTCACATTCTCCAACGGACACCTGCGCAACCAGTTTAACTGGAACCTGGATCACACCTGGCAGCAGGGCCTGATCACCCTGTCGGGTGGTCTGATGGTGCATATGAATTCGGACCTCGGTTTCCGGCCCGCGCTCTTCCCGGGAGTTGATATCCGCCTGCAGCTTCCGGAATCTTTCAGGATCTACGCCTCGGCAAACCGCTCCATGCGCCTGCCCACCTTTACCGACCTCTACTACCAGGGACCCGACAATGTGGGCAATCCGCAGTTGATCCCCGAGAAGGCCACCACCTTCGAACTGGGAGCATACCGGAACAGCGGCGGGCTCCATATGGGGCTGAACGGCTTCTACCGGCAGGGAAAAGAACTGATCGACTGGGTCCTGATGGATGATCAGATGTGGCACACCATGAACCTGACCCGTGTGGATGCGGCAGGGGGGAACCTGAGTGTGCAGTACCACTCCCCGGGTCGCTCCTCCGGAACCCACACTCCCCAAATGGACCACAGTTCCAACAGGGCCATTTACCTTGAGCGGGCTGAAGCATCCTACACCTTCACCCACCTGACCAAAGTGTCGCAGCAGGTCACCTCCAGGTATGTGCTGGATAACCTGCGGCACAAGGTGGTGGCCGGAGCCAGCCTGCGTTTGGTCCGTAACCTCCTGCTCACGGTAAAGGTGACCGGCCAGGACCGCAACGGCACCTACATGGCCTACGATGCAGCAACCGGCCTTTCAGAAGAGCAGCCCTTCGACCCCTTCGTGCTGGCAGATCTGAAGCTGGACTACGGATTTGGCCGATTCCACATTTTCGCAGAGGCCACCAACCTGCTAAATGTGGAGTACAACGACATCGGAAACGTAATCCAGCCCGGACGGTGGACCCTGGTGGGACTGGCCATCAGGTAAACCCATTATACAGCAACATTTCAACACCAATTCTATCTTGTGATTAAAATCCGTTTCGCTACACGGTCCTTATCTGTTTCTATCCATATGGCATAAACACCACTATTGAACAGGGAGACATCAATTTGATCTTCTAATACAGAACAGCTCTTAAACTTCCTTTCCCAAACCACTTTCCCGTTAATATCAATGATACGAAGTGTCCCTGCTGCAGCATCTTTCAGTGAGATGCGTACATTTAACAGATCATTTGAAGGGTTGGGATACAAATTAAATTTTACTCCATTTGTTCCCTCTTCAATTCCGGTATTTAACGACAATACGGTGATGGTATCCGTTATAGTACAGCCATTGCTGTCAGTTACTATCACGATATAATCACCGGCCGGTATATCACTCAGGTCTTCAGTCTCAGCATCGTTACTCCAGGTAAAACTATACGCACCCACACCACCTGTAACTGTGAGGTCAATTGCTCCATTATTCCCTGAAGCATCCGTTACTGTTGCTGTAAGTTCTATGGCAGGAGGTTCCGTAATTGTGAATTCTAAAGTATCAGAACAGATATAGTAATTATCGGCTACCAAAACGGTATAACTATCTGATGGTAGTCCTGAGATATCCTCAAGGGTATCGTTATTCGACCAGGAATAAGTATAAGCTCCGGTACCTCCTGAGCTTGTCAGGTCAATGCTTCCCTGGGAATCCTCTGCACATAGATTATCTATAAGATTGTTCAGTACAACAGAAAAATCCTCACAGGCATCTCCTTCTACCTCAAATTCAGTCCATTCACGTAAGCCCCAGATCTCAGAAACAGATTTTAACCTGATCCCGATTGTATGCATTCCAAAGCTTAGGTTTTTCACTCTTAGTGATTCCTGAATGCTCAGGGTATCTCCTTCCAGAAGTGAGATATAGGTACCCTTACCCACCCCGGGATCTTCATCGATAAAAAATTCCATACCTGCAATGGAGTCCGGTTCATTCAGAATCGCTGTATAGTCCTCACGGATAATAAAAGCAACAGCATCAGCCATACCCCATGCATTGTTATCATCCTGAACACGCAAGTAAAGGGTATAAATGCCTGGAAGAAGATCATTTGGTATGGACTCATTGATGAAAGCAGGGTCTCCGGAAATTGAAATAGCAATACCATTCCCGTATCCCGGATCGTGATCAATAAAATACTCTGCATTCGTCAGGTTACTCTGAGCAAAAGCGTGGGAACAGAGTAACAATAATAATCCTGTTAATATTGTTTTCATAGGATAAATTATTTGTTAGTGCGTCCTTCGGCTTCCAGTTCAATGGGTTGATTTTGCATAATCAAACCAGGAACACTCAGGTCATGAACATAAGGAACCCCTCTCAGGTGATTGTAATTCTCAAAAGGATATTGGCCTCCTGTAATTCCAATATCGGTACCATCGGTTCCGGCATTGGACAAAGGGGAATAATCAAGCAGAGTAAGCGACCACTTATTTTCCCAGATCCAGCTGGATGAGATATTTTCATATAAAGGATCTGTATTTGTTAAATTACCACTGCCCGTATTGGCAGGTGTAGAAGTAGAGACCGGTGGAATATCGCAACCTCCATATGAGGTGCACATATATGAAAGGTTATTACTATAGACATTTGCATAGTTGAGTCCGACTGTAGCGCCATATCTATAATGTGCGGCTGACGAACCATAGAAAACATTATTGGTAATAAAGCAGTTTCTAATATTGAAGAAAAAATAATATCCAGAATTAGAATATAAAAGATTATTCGTGATCAGCGTCTGGTTGGCTGCGCTAATACCTGTTAAGACATTCCCATGACCAAAATTAGTGCCAATAATATTATTAGTTATCAGTAAATTTTCTGTCATCCCTTCATTTATATAAAAACTAAGTGTTGTATACCCATCCCGTGTATTAAGGGCAGCTAAAACGTTGTTTCTAAGGATCACATTTTTTATGGGGCAATTATCCCTTTGCAAAATGCCCGGAACTTTGCAGTTAAATATTTCAATATTTTTTAAAGTATCGAGGGGGGCATTAAGCTCCCCAAAAATTACCGGGTAGTGAGCTGCTTCAGTAAGAACAAGGCCATTCAGTGTGCTCCCGTTTGCTACATTGGCCATAAAAACAATGGTGTGCACTTTGGAGATCACTCCGGTTTGATTATCAGGGACCCAACCGGATCCTACCAGATGTAGTTCTTTATTGATGGTTACATCGCCATAATCATCAGTAGCAGGAATAATGTGGATCATGTCCCCGTCAGATGCACTGTCAATGCATTGCTGGAGATCATTGTAAACATGATCGCCCGTAGGGGCATTCGGATTTTGGTCCACAACATAAATTGTCTGTGAAAACAGATTTACGGACACAAAAAGAGATAGCAAAAAGAGGAAGAATTTTGGTTTCATAGCATTTGGTTTATGTTAGTGGTATAAAAAAACTATAAACGAAAAGAAACTAGTACATACTCTGGGTAGTTATTCAATATAATTGAGATTGAAGATTTTTATCTCAATTTTTTGATAAATAGGCTGGATCTATACGTGAATTTTCTAGTCGAGAGGATTAAAAGAGATCTGAAAACTATCTGCTCAGAGCATCTATTCTGGGTAGTGTAAAAAGCTTTGTGTAAACGTTAGGTAGCTGCGTTAAGGGCTAAGCGCTCCGGGCTACTTCAGTGCCTGGGTGTAGACAAACTGGAATAGCTGATCCTCTACGGGAAAGCAGAACATGATGGTTCCGGACTGGTCAAAGAGGGGGAAGTATACATAACCGCTGACCACCTTGCCCGGGGGGATCGCTCCCGCTTTCATGATCTCTTCACCAACCACCTCCCGCTCCATGGTGATCTGCTCCAGTTCATGGCCGATCTGCCGGTCCTGTTGCATATAACTCCCGGCGGTCCCCACGGTACTGAAAACGCCATCAACAATGGCACCGGGATCTTCGGTGGCCAGGAAGGCAGAAGCGTAGTTAAGGATCCCAACCCCGGCTTCAACAAAACCAAAGATCGAGTTGATGTTTTTATCACTCTTTCTGGCCTCCATCACCCTGTCATACCTGCCCAGAATTTTTGATGGTTGAAGGGCCATGAATGGAGGCAGAACGGAGGAGTCAGATCCCGGATGATCCAGGAGGAGGTAATAGAATTCTGAAGGATCTATGGTGAGTGGATGGGGTGTCTGGTTGATCACCACCGCATCGAATACCAGGTAATTATCAAACAGCCCGTCGAACCCAAGTTCGAAGCGGACCTGGTCGTTGTCCAGAGCGATGTATTCCCGGCCCATTTCGAAATGTCCTTCAGGTGCTTCGGGTGTCAGCCTGATGAGCTCCTGTGAGAAGCCGCAGGAGGAGGTGGCCAGGATAATAATTAGAAAACCGGTTAACTTTTTCATGTGACAGGATTCAGGTACCTAACCTGGAACAAAAACCCTGCCGAAAAAGCGTTATCCGATCAGTTCTCGGTAGTCTGCTGCCGACATTAACTGATCAAGCTGGGCAGGATCGGAGAGTTTGATCCGGATCATCCATCCCTCGCCAAAGGGGTCGGAGTTTACCAGTTCGGGGGTATCTTCAAGGGCTGCATTCACCTCCAGGATCTCACCATCTGCGGGCATGTAGAGATCTGAAACGGTTTTCACAGCCTCAATGGTGCCATAGGTATCACCCATTGAAAGGGTCTCGCCCTCTGTTTCAATCTCCATGAAAACCACATCACCCAGTTCTCCCTGGGCAAAATCGGTTACTCCCACCACAATTTCGTCTCCCTCTACGCGGATCCATTCATGCTCCTTGGTGTATTTCAGATCATCGGGTACATTCATGATAAAATAGTATTTAGGTGTAAATGTAACATTTTCCGAAATAAATACAGCCTGCTTTAAATCATAAATCCAGCTTATAAGGTGAAGGTCATGCTGAACCCCACATTGTAGTTGGCATTTGGGTAACTATTTGATATGTAAGGCGTTGTGAGTCGTTGGTCGTAGAATATCCGGATGGTGAATTTATCACTCAGCATGTAGTCGGCCGATGCCTTCAGGCTGAAGATCCGCTGTCCGGCCGTAATTTCGCTTCCGGAAAGGTCCTCCAGTTTGCGGATCACCGTCCGGTTGTTTCGCCTTGAGAGGTCGACCCGCAGGTTTACGTCGCTGGTGTACGCCTTCTGGTTGATCTCAAGGGGCACCTCGTTGAACCGGTACCCGAGCCCGATGATGAACTCCCCGCTGTTCACCTCATTCACCTGGGTGTTGGAGAGGTTCAAAGCCACGGTTCTGGAGCGCCTGTACTCGACACGGGTGGTAAGGCTGTTTTTCCAATCCATGTTCAGGTCGATCAGCGGACTGAAATTCTCATTGATGCTCACCGTATTGATGTTCTGCTCTACTGTGAAGTTCCCCTGGAGGTCCATAGAGTCGATCCCGGCCATGGCTTCATAGTAAAATGGATTACTGATAAATGAGCCCACACTGTATGTTGAGCGGTAGGTGTGGTTCATCACAATGGAGTTCACATACTCCTGCAGCGCGGGGATCTTCCCCAGTCCGTCGAAACGCACCTGCCAGTTGGGCATGATCTCCACCAATGACCGCATCGCCTTCAGCGGAACCCTCCCGGGATCTTTGTCACCATAAGCTGCCAGGAATGCCGGGATCAGCACCGCCTGGGAGGTGGGACCGTATCCCCGTGCATAACGGTCGTCTGTTGTATCGCGTGGAACAGAATTCCAGTCATCCGTCTTGTAATGCTCCATTCCCAACCGTTTGGAGATATCGATCCGGTACTCCTCTTTCAAATTCCTGAAGGCAAAGGTTCTGGAGAACTCTGCGCTGTCGGTAATGGGATCGAAAGCAGTTCCTAGTGCGATATAGGACATGCTGAAGTTACCACTTTCAACCCTTCCGCGGGCTGTGTCAAGCGGAAGGTTACCCCACTCATCGGCTGTGTAGTATTCAGAGAGGTTGGAGCTATACATCCGGTTGGCAGTAAGATCGATCTTCAGTCCACTGAAGGGCTCAATGTTGGCACGGACTGTAAACCGCTCTGTGTTGTTCATGTTAAAGGGGGTGTTCAGCGCCTGGTCTGTTGACAGAATACCATTCTCGAATGCCCACTCAGGATAACTCAATCTGTTTCCGGTTAGATCGGATCTCTTATAAATCTCCTGCATTCCGGCCAAAAACTCCCAGCCCGGGACATCGCTCCTATAATCAGATATTCCAAAATAACCATTTCCCGGCGAATAACCCGGCAGAAAAGTACCCCCGCTTTTTGAGTAGGTGACATTGACCGTTCTTAAACCCATCAGTACCCGGAGGCTGGTCTCTGCAATCACAATAAGCGGATTCTCTCCCTTTTCGATGGTCCCGGTGACCTGCACGGTAGCGCTGCGGAGCGCCTTGTCGGAGGTGATCCGGATCCGGGTATCGCTGAGGATCTCCGTGGTCACCTCCACCGGCTGACCGTTTTCATCCACCACCTCGACGGTGATTGCCTCTGTTTTGAGGTTGTGGGTTACAAAGCGTGGTTTACCCTCCCGCAGGTAGAGGTTCTCCTTGCTGTAGACCCTCGTTTTTGTGCGGGTCTCTGCCTCCCGCTCCCTGGATTTGGCGTTGCGGTACTTGTTGTTGATCTCCTTCAGGTAACCCACCTTGTTGTAGAGGTTCACCATGTTCATCTGTCCGTTGAGCTGGATGGTTTGTGAGTTTTTGATGGTATTTCCCAGGTTGATGTTATCTTCCGGAGCAAACTGTGGACCCACATCCCATCCGTAGGTGGCACCGTAGCGTGCATTGGCACTCATCCAGTCCAGAAGCGGGATCTTGTTGATGGGTACCGTATAGGAGGCATTGAACGAGTGCAGGTAACTGGTGGATCGTCCCCCGGTCATAATACTGTCACGAAGTGCATCCCATTTATAGTCCTGGTTCCACCTTCCCTCCTGTTCGTCGATCCGGGCCATGTTGGTGTTGGAGAAGTCAAACCGCAGGTTCTTGGTCAGGTCAAACTTCAGGTCGAAGTAGCGGTTCCACATGAAATCTTTTTTGTAGGTACCCGGAAGAGCGATGAAATTGTCGGAGTTGATATTCCGCACCTGTTTCTCCAGGTAGTATCGGTCCAGGTCGGTCCTGAATGAGATCCGGGATGGGGTGTAGTTGAAGTTCACATCCTTGATCAGCCTGAACCAGTCCGATTTCATAAACTTCACCTTTTTCAGAGGCTGTACATTTTTTGGCCTGGTGTTGAAGTTGTAGCTCAGGTTTCCCCTCACCTTGCTGGTGTTGTAAAACTCAAGGTTGGGGTTCCTGCTCGACATCTTATTCATCGAGAAGCTGGCCGACCAGTTGGAGAGGCTGTAGATATGCTTCTTCGTACCTGATTTATTCATCTTCACATTGGTCACCGCAAAGGCTTTCCGCTCCACCACGTCCCGGGCATTCCGGATGATGGAATCTCTTTCAATCTCCGTCTGCGCCTCATCAATGGCCTCTTTCAGGGGGATATCCGGATCAAGCGGGTTGTATTCGGGGTTGACAACGGCCTGTGAATAACTTGCAAAGACCGGGATGTTTACACCACTCTCCTGTTTAAAGAATTTACCCATCTGCAGGTTGGTGGAGAGGTCATACTGGATGATCTGCTCCCGCTGACGTTCATTGACCTTCTGTTCGATGCTTCCGAAACCCGGCTGACTGGTGTTTCCGGCTGCGGTCACATTTCCGAAATCGGCAAGTTTGAGGGTGGCCCTTCCGTTGGCTGCCCAGCCTCCCTTTTCATTGAAGTCGGTCAGACGCAGTTCGTTGAGCCAGATCTCTCCCGATTTGGGCAGTCCGTCGTCACTGCGGAACTCATTGTTGCCCGCCTTTGGATTTCGTACACCGATCATGATGGTCCGGATGCTGCTCATGTTGGGGTTCCCCGCCACCGAAATCCGGTTCCCCTGGTCGTCCATCCTCGAAAAGACAGAGGTGATGGCGACCTCACTCTCCGGGTCGCTCATGGCACGGTTCCTTGCCTGCTTCAACTCTTTGAACTGCTCCAGCTCGATCTCAAACTTATTCTCTTTGGGCCAGACGATCAGCCGGTCACTCTCACTTTTATTGTCGTACTTTCCCGGGGGGGTCAGCTTCAGCGGAACCTCGTACTCGTAGTAGTTCCCCTTGTAGTCGGAACCAAGCCTGATAAAGGCCACCAGTTCGTCATCCTCCAGGTAGGTCCCCGGTAAGGCCTCCGCATGGGCCTCCATCTTGAGCTTTTTGTACTGGCGTATATCCAGTTCCATATTCTTATAGGCCGCCCTGGCATCCCCGTCGGCCAGTTCGTTGACCTTTAAAAGAATGGATTGCTCATTGAGCTGCCTCAGTTGGGGTTGCGTGGGATCGATCTGACGGCTGAAGCCGGGGGGCAGTACATAGTTCACCGGGGTCTTTCCTGCATTCTCTTCGATATTCACCGCCGAAATGGCCAGGCTTCCCTCGGGAGGCTCCACACCGGTCCAGTCCTCCCCGCCCTGCATAAAGGGAAGCACATAGCGGCGCCACTCTCCGCGCACCAGGTTGAGCCTGGCAAAACGCAGGTGGGTGGTATCCTGGAACCCTGTCATGAACATCCGCATGAACCGGATGGTTTTAAAGTCTGAGATATCTCCAACAGTACCTTCATAATCGAAAACAGGGATCCGGAACTGGTACCAGGTCACCTCGTCCTTCGTCCCGTTTTCGTAGGTCACACGGTCAACCACCTTGTCCACGATGTGGTTGCGACCCACCTGCATGGAGTTCCTGTCCACATCGACCCGGTAGGCAAAGTAACTCTCTCCCTCGCTGAGGGTGTTGTCCCTGTTGATATCCTCAATATCGGGCAGGGAGGTTCCCGTAGTGGGATAGGATTCGGTATTGTCCGCATCGCTGGGCGAGTTGCCCTCGTGGTTGTTGTAGTCCTTATAGCGGTCGAGGATCCCCGCCTGCTCTCCGTCATACTTCGTACTGCGGTAGTAGGTGAAGTCGTCCGACGAAGGGTCCTGCTCAATCTCTGCAAAGGCTTCCGGATCCAGCACGCCACTGAGGTTGTCCAGGAAATCGGAGAAAAAGGTAGTCTCTTCGTCCGTACGGGAAGAGAGCCCGTCCAGTCCCACATCCTGGTACTTCCTGGTCTCATCGCCTGCACTAAAGCCCTGAACGAGCGACTGGGTGAGGGGAACACGTCCCCAGACAGTGGTATCCACCTTATCCACCAACGCTGATGAAGGCAATCCGTTCTCAAAGGTCTTCCTGGAGTCTTTCAGTACATCTTCGGAGACATTCCCCAGGTTGATATAGAGCTGTCCCCCCTGGTGAGCGGGCATCTCGGCAAAGGGGTCCATAAGCCAGAACTCGACAAATTCAACGTTGGCCTGCTCAAAATCGCTGGAGTAGATCTCCCGCATGATCCCCCCCCAGCGCTCCTCCGGCAGGGAGAGTTTACCATCCGCTTCAACATCCTGGTAATCATAGTTATAGGGACCCCGCTCATCGGGATAGTAGGACATGTTCAGCACCGAGATACGGGTGGGGATCCCGTTTGGGTTCTCCTTGTTGGGAAAGATATCCTGTTCGAACACCTCGTACACATAGGCACTGGACATCAGGTCGGGATTGGCCTTGATGTAATCGGGGGTACGGGAATCGGGGTTCAGGAAGAGGGGATCGATGTGGTACCATGCCAGCTTGGCACGGTTGTACCCGTACTCCCTGTTGTTGTTCAGCTCCGCTTCGGGGAAAAACCCACGCGGCGTACTGGCCAGTTTCCATGAAGAGAACTGCTTCAGATCAATCGAGGTTTCACTCCCTTCGAAATCGTCGATGTATGCATTCCCCTCCTTCTGGATGGCCCTGGAGTGGCCTGGTATCAGCTGTGCGAACTCACCCACCACCGTCAGGGAGGAGGGGGTCTTGGTCTCCAAAAAGGGAAGTTTATCCACAAGGGTTGTGATCAGCTGCGACTCGGTACTGTAGTTTCCATTCAATCCCCAGATGGTATTGGAGATCGGTTCATCTCCAATATTTACCTTCTGTGTAAGGGGCCGCTCGGTGAGGTGCAGGGCGGTGGCCCCAATGTTAAATTTATCCGATATTTTGTAATCCAGGTGGGTTCCCACCAGGGTCTTGGTCTGGAAGTTAAAGAGCGACTGGTTCTCCAGGGAGATCCTGATGGGTGTCCCCGATTCAAGGATCCCCTGGTTGATGATGTTCACCCTCCCCAGCATATAGTCTACCGTAAAATCCTGTCCCTCGATCAGCTCCCTGCCCCCGGCAGTCACCTTAACCGACCCCTGTGGCACATTCATGGCGTTGAGCATGATCTCCGAACTGTTCGATGAAGAGTACTCTCCCGCGATAAGGAACTTGTTCTTTTCGGCGATCTGCCGCGCCTTGGTCTTGGTGGAGTCGTAGAGCTCATGATAGACATATTTCTGTACAGCCATATCAGCCGCATCCCCGTCAAGGCTGTCCCTGAGAATCTGCTCAAGGTGTGAACCAAACGGCTCCTTCACCGGGAAGAAGACCCGCCCGTTGGAGGGATTGATGGTGACCCCGCTCATGAAGTCAAAGATGCCGTCGGGATAGGGATCCCGCTGGGAGTCCATGTTATCCAGGTTGAACATCCTGATCAGGATGGTCTTGTCAAGGCCCTCCTCAGGAATATAGTTAATGGCATTCCCGGTTTTGTCATCCCTGTACTGTACATCCAGTGTAAAATCCTCCTGGCCCACCTGGTAGGCACCCAGTGCATAGACGTTTTTCATCATCAGCTCCCAGGTGTAGCTCCTGGGGGTGAAGTTGGTTTGCTTGATCAGTTTAAGCACCAGGGAGGAGGGGGCGCTGATCCCGCTCGACTGTGACAATTCACCCACCTGGTAGGTCTTGCCACGATAGGTATATTCGTATGCCACCGCAAGGATCTCATCGGTATTGAGCGCCGTGTTCAGGGAGATGTATCCCAACTTGCTGTTAAAACTGTACTCCCTGGTCGAAAGCATCTTTGCATTCTCTATCTTTTCAAAATCGACACCCAGCACCAGTCCGGCCCCCTCCAGTTCACTGGTGACGTTCTTGATATCACGGATGGCCGACCACTCACCGGTAAGCCGGTCATAGGCGTTGTTCAGGCCATTCTGCGGGTTTTTGTCCGGCCCACCGGTGCCTGCAAACTCCGGAGATCTTGGATCCGCCTCCCCCAGGTCGCTCACTGCCACGATGTTCCGTGATTGCTCAAAGTTGGTGGTCTTGTTGGTTACCCACACCTCCATGCGGGTAATGGTAACATCGGATCTGATCAACGGCAGCTGGGAGAGTGAAGCGTCGTAATTGTCATAGAAGTAGTCCGAAAGAAAGTAGTGCTTGTTGGCATCATAGTCATCCACCGTGACTGCGTATTCACTGAGCTGGGCACCTCCCTGCACGTTGATGACCGAGGATTCTCCCCGCTGCTGAGAGAAGACACTGGTCACTGTCAGTTTACCGAACTGCAGTTCAGTCTTTAACCCGAACAGGCTCTGGCTACCGGTGATGAGCGATCCGGGCAGGGGCAGGTTTACGTTCCCCGCCTCGATCTTCTTGATAATCTCATCCTCCTTCCCTGCGTATTCCAGCTTGGTCTGGTTCTCAAAATCGAAGGTGGCCTCTGTATTGTAACTGATATCCATGGCAAACTTGTCGCCGATGGTGCCGGCCACATTCATGATGATCTTCTCATCGAAGGTGAAGGATGGAACACTCCGCAATCTCTCGCTGATGTTGGGATTCTCCTGTTTCGAGAGGTTGAATCCGAAGATCAGCTCGGCACTTCCCGAGGGGACAATGTTGATGGTGTTGGAGCCAAATACTTTGTCAAAAGCCTCACCACCCACCTGGATGGGAGGAATGAACGAGAGCTGCCCCTCCACCAACTCACCACTCGATTTCATCCGCCAGTAATCCTCCACCTGCTGCCTGAATTCATAACGCTGGTACTCCTCCATGCTCATCAGGGTGGGGTTCCGGTAGTTCCAGTTGCCTATGGTCTCTGTAAAGACATACTTGCGGGTAAGCGGGTCATAGATGACTTTGGATTTGATATTGGATGGATTCTGCAGGTAGAGTGGTGAATGATGGCCCGAAGAGGAGAATGGGTAGGAACCTCCTTCGGAGAAAGGATAATTCATTGTGGAATCCTGGGCATTTGATCCAACTGCCAGCAGGATTCCAGTGATGATCAGGAATATGTGGGTATACCAATGGTTCACTACATAAACTTCAAGGCAGCCTTCACTACCTCTTCTACAGAAAGCTCGGGCTGCTCTGATAAAATTCGGGTCAGGATCTTCTCTACGCTTTTCTTTGGAAAACCCAATGCCACTAAAGCAGATAACGCTTCATCACGGCTTGTATTGTCCTTCGAAAAGAATAATTCATCGATTCCTGCACCTTTCCCCACCTTGTCCTTCAGGTCCACAATGATTCGCTGTGCCGATTTGGCCCCGATCCCTTTGATACCCTGTAAAACCACTACATTCCCGGCAAGAATGGCCTGTGTGACCTCTTCGGGTGAGAGGGAAGAGAGAATCAGGCGTGCTGTATTGGCACCCACGCCCGAAACTGAGATCAGCATACGGAAAATCTCCCGCTCCTCCCTGCTGCTGAATCCATAGAGTATCTGGGCATCTTCCCTGACCACGAAATGGAGGTAGATGCGTCCGTTTTCCTTGTTGCTTACCTGGCTGTAGGTGAATACAGAAATGTGAATATAGTAGGCCAGATGACTGGCTCTGACAATCAGGTGGGCGGGTGATTTCTCAACAAAATCCCCCTCAATAAACTCATACATACCTCTTGGTTTTGGTATGCTAAGATAGTAAAATCAGAAGAGAAGAGAGCCCCCCGCAGCTAACGTGTTAAAGCCATGGCTGACAGCATGCTAAAGCGTCTTTTTGATCTCCGTTTCATCGTAGGCCTCCACCACATCACCCACCTTGATGTCATTGAAATTTTCAATGTTCAGGCCGCATTCGAGACCTGATACCACCTCTTTCGCATCATCCTTGAATCGTTTCAGCGAACCCAGTTCACCGCTGTAGATCACGATCCCGTCCCTGATCAGGCGAACGTTTGAGGTGCGCCTGATCTTTCCTTCACGAACAATACATCCGGCAATGGTTCCCACCTTGGTGATCTTGATGGCCTCCAGCACCTCCAGGGTAGCTGTGATCTCCTCTCTGATTTCGGGCGAAAGCATCCCCTCCATGGCAGCCTTCACCTCTTCAATGGCATCATAAATGATCGAATAGAGGCGAATGTCGATCTGCTCCTTTTCGGCCAGTTTCCTGGCGGTCAGTGACGGCCTTACCTGGAACCCGATCACGATGGCATTGGAGGCTGCTGCAAGCAGGATGTCCGATTCTGAGATCTGACCCACCGCCTTGTGCTTGATGTTCACCTGGATCTCCTCCGTGCTGAGCTTGATCAGCGAATCGGAGAGGGCCTCGATGGATCCGTCCACATCGCCTTTCACGATCACATTCAGCTCCTGGAAGTTGCCAATGGCAATCCTGCGGCCAATCTCATCCAGTGTGATGTGCTTGGTGGTACGCAGCAACTGTTCACGCTGCAACTGTTCACGTTTGTTGGCGATCTCTCTTGCCTCCTTATCGCTATCCATCACATTGAAATTCTCCCCGGCCTGCGGTGCCCCGTTCAGTCCGAGAATCAGGGCAGGAGTGGATGGGCCCGCCTCTTTAATCTTCTTACCCCGCTCGTTGAACATGGCCTTCACATGACCAAAATAGTGCCCGGCAAGCACCACATCCCCGGCCTTCAGGGTACCCGCCTCCACAAGGATGGTGGCAATGTTTCCCCGGCCTCTGTCAAGGGTGGATTCAATAACAGTTCCCCTTGCTCCTTTGTTGGGATTGGCTTTCAGTTCAAGCAACTCTGCTTCCAGTAAAACCTTCTCGAGCAACTCCTCAATGTTGACATTGCCTTTGGCCGAGATCTCCTGGGACTGGTATTTTCCACCCCAATCCTCAACCATGTAATTCATGTTGGCCAGCTCCTCCTTAATCTTCTCCGGATTGGCTGCCGGCAGGTCTATTTTATTAATAGCGAATACGATGGGAACGCCTGCTGCTGCAGCGTGGTTAATTGCCTCAACAGTCTGGGGTTTTACCCCGTCATCTGCCGCCACCACGATAATGGCCACATCTGTAATCTGTGCACCCCTGGCACGCATGGCTGTAAAGGCTTCGTGACCCGGGGTATCCAGGAAGGTGATCCTGCGGTTATCCTTGAGTTTCACACCATAGGCCCCGATATGCTGGGTAATCCCCCCTGCCTCACCGGCAACCACATCGGCATTCCGGACCACATCCAGGAGCTTGGTTTTACCGTGGTCCACATGTCCCATCACTGTTACGATCGGGGACCTTGATACCAGGTCAGCGGGATCATCGTCATCATCCTTAATGGATTCCACCAGATCCACACTCACAAATTCAACTTTGAAAGAGAATTCATCAGCCACCATGGCCATGGTCTCCGCATCAAGACGCTGGTTGATGGAGACGAACAGTCCCAGGTTCATGCATGTCTGGATCACCTCGGTGGCAGGTACATTCATCATGCTTGCCAGTTCGCTGACCGAAACAAACTCTGTTACCTGCAGTACATTTCTTTGCTGTTCGAGCTGATCTGTCTCATCCTGGAGCTTCTGCTGTACCGCATCACGCTTCTCACGCCTGTATTTGGACGCTTTTGATTTGCTCCCTTTGCCTGTCAGTTTGGCCAGGGTATCTTTGATCTGCTTTTGAACGTCCTCCTCATTTACCTCCGGACGGGCAGCACGCTTTCGCTTCTTCCCTCCTTTATCCTTTCTTGCGGCTCCCTGTTTGGCCAGGTCAACCGGACCATCTTTCCTAATCCGCTTTCTCTTCTTCTTCTCCAGGTGCAGGTCATTGTCCTTGCTGGAAGCCACCGGCTTCTTCTTGGGCACTTTTTTCTCGGGCAGAACAATCTTCCCTACCACAGTGGGGCCGCTCAGCTTCTCCACCCTTGTGGGGATGAGGTTCTCATCCTCTTTGGGTTTTGCTGCTTCAGCCTGTGTGGCTTCCGGCTCTTCTTTCGTCTCTGCTTTCGCCTCTGCTTTTGTCTTCTTCTCCGGCTCAGCTGCCACCTCTTTCTCTACAGCTTTTTTCGCCTTTTTCTCCTCCTTGACAGGAGTTTCAGTAGCTGCTTCTGCCTCCTTTGAGGCCTCCTCAGTATCCTCTTTCGACTTTTTACTTTTAACTTTCGACTTCTTTGTGGGTCTTGTCTTCTGATTCATCGAATCGAGGTCAATCTTTCCGACCACCCTGGGACCACCCTCCTCTTTAGCCTGGGTCTCCTGCACGGCAACTTCCTCTTCAGGTTCTTCGCCTGTTGGCTCACCTTCTGTGGCTGCCTCCTTTTTTGTTGTAGCTTTTTTAGTTACAGCTTTTTTAGTTGGGGGTGGCTCCTCTTCACTGGTGACTGGTGACTCGTGACTGGTGACCTCCTCCCCGGCAACGGGCTTCTCTTCCCGGGCATCTGCCATCTTCTCTGCTTTGCCGGCAGTTTTATCAGCGATCAGCAACTCCTCCGTCTCCTCCGGTTTGCTCTCTTCCGGAGCATCTTCAAGGGTAAGGGATTCCTGCCGTTCCCTGAAGTTTTTCAGGGTCAGCTTCTCCGATTCCTTCTTCACACTCAGGTCCGTACTGTACTCCTCCTGCAGGAGATCATACAGATCCGGATTCAGTTTGGAGTTCGGATTGGAATCGACCTCATGGCCCTTCTTCCCAAGAAATTCTACAATGGTGGTAATCCCCACATTGAATTCCCGGGCCGCCTTACTCAATCTTGTTGCCTTTCTTTCAGCCATATATATTTATTCAAATTCTGCTTTAAGCACGTTGACCACCTCTTTAATGGTCTCCTCCTCCAGGTCGGTCCGTTTCACCAGGTCCTCAACAGTCAGGTTAAGAACTGATTTTGCCGTATCACATCCGATGGACTTCAATTCATCCAGAACCCAACCTTCAATTTCATCAGCGAATTCTTCCAGGTTCACATCCTCATCGTCTTCATTCGACTCACGGTACACATCGATCTCATACCCGGTAAGCAGGCTGGCCAGCTTGATATTCAATCCCCCTTTCCCAATGGCCAGTGAAACCTCCTTGGGCAGAAGATAAACCTCTGCCTTCATATCCTCATCATTCAGTTTGATGGAGGTTATCTTGGCAGGACTCAGGGCCCTTGTGATGAACAACTGTATGTTCCCGGTAAAGTTGATCACATCGATATTCTCGTTTTTCAGCTCCCTGACGATCCCGTGGATCCGTGAGCCTTTCATGCCCACACAGGCTCCGACCGGGTCGATTCTTTCATCGTAAGATTCAACTGCCACCTTGGCCCGCTCTCCGGGTACCCTTACAATCTTCTTAATGGTGATCAGTCCGTCAAAGATCTCCGGAACTTCCAGTTCAAACAGGCGCTCCAGGAACACCGGGGAGGTTCTGGATAGAATAATCAGCGGATTGGCGTTGCGCATATCCACTTTGACCACCACTGCACGGATGGTATCTCCCTTGCGGAAATAGTCGGACGGGATCTGTTCGGTTTTGGGAAGGATCAGCTCATTTCCTTCATCATCGAGGATCAGGATTTCACGCTTCCAAACCTGGTACACCTCACCGGTAACCACATCACCGATCCGGTCCTTGTATTTGTTATAGAGATGGTTCTTCTCCAGCTCCATGATCCGGGCAGAGAGGTTTTGCCGAAGGGAGAGGATGGCGCGCCTTCCAAAATCACCCAGCTTCACCTCGTCGGTAACCTCTTCGCCTGCTTCATAATCGTCATCAATCTTCTTGGCATCTGTGAGGGTAATTTGAACTGCAGCATCCTCCAGTTCGCCATCTTCAACCACCTCACGGTTTCTCCAGATCTCGAAGTCACCCTTGTCAATGTTAATGATGATATCGAAATTCTCGTCTGTGCCGTACTTCTTCAGCAGCATCCCTCTGAACACATCCTCCAGGACACTCATCATGGTCACCCTGTCAATGTTTTTCAGTTCCTTGAACTCGGAAAATGTCTCTATCAGATTAATATTCTCCATTGTACTTCTGTTGTATCAATTAAATGATATGATTGCTTTTGCTTGTTTTATCTCCTCAAACCTGATCTCATGCTCCCCGCTCTTCATCTTCAGAACAATCGATTCTGCCAGGATACGTTCCAGTTTTCCTTCCATCCGCTCTCCGTCAACCAGGATCATGGCAACTGTACGACCAATATTCTTTTCATACTGTTGTTTCACCCTGAAAGGTGCTGTCACTCCAGGGGAAGAGACCTCCAGTGAGTAATCCTCCTCTTCACGGTCCATCTGCTCATTCAGAAACCGGCTGATCTTCACACACTCATCAATAGAGATCCCCTCCGGCCGGTCCACATGAACCCGGATAACATTTCCCTGTTTCACAACCACCTCCACAAGGAATATTCCGGTCCCCTGAATGTGCTGCTCTACAAGTGTTGTAATCGTTTCGTTGGTTATCATTTTTTATTGTAATAAAATAGGGGACCACAAGCCCCCTAGAACACCATCCTCCTAACGACGACGCAAAAGTACAAATAATCGGGAAAATTGCAAAAACAAGTATGTTTTTTCGCTGATACAAACCGAATTAAAGCCCAAACCTGAATAATAAATAAGTTTAAAACAATACTTTTGTTCCACAAACTAATTCTATGAGGGAAAGCTCCTCTACCAACAAACTGAAAATTATCAATGATCCGGTCTACGGATTTATCAA
>JBDLIQ010000017.1:0-47480 GCA_039714775.1 Bacteroidota bacterium | reverse complement strand
CCGGCCGCGACTCATGCACCAGGGTGGATACCGGCTTCCAGAATACTGTGTAACAGCATAATGATTCTTTTTTTCTAAAAAGGCTTAGTGTATTTCGTACACTAACTATCTTTTCATATATTTATACCAGTCAATTGACGGCTCCGGATGAGTCCGGTGAACATTCGGACTTTAAGTTATTTTGGCCCTAACACTGCGTACGATACATTTTTACTATATTTAATGATGTCAAAATTCAGATTGACAGTTCAAAACTTCAGCATATGAAAAATTCCGCATGGCTTTCCCTGGCTGCCGTTCTGGCTGTCGGGATCTTTGGGATAACAGGGTGTAACGATCACCAGGAGAGGTATGAAGATCCTCCATGGCTCGGTGGGGCAAGTATTGAAACCCTGGAAGACCGGGGAAACTATACCATCTTTCTTGAACTGATGGAGAAGGCGAACTATAAAGACCCCATAACCAAACAGCTATTCACCCTTTTCGTTCCGGATGATGCTGCTTTTGAGGCATACTTTGAGACGGCCCCATACAATTCTGTGGAGGAGATGACCGAAGATGATGCCATACAGCTCTTTACCCTTCATGTACTGAGGAATCCACGCTCCAGGTACTACCTGATCTACGAATTTGTCTGGAATGAATTCCAGGGCCCCAAAGGAGAGTATGCCGCACTCTTTCACAGGAAACCGACCCCCAGTGAGTCGGTCCCTTACAAAGAGATTGTTAAGTACACTCCGGGATGGGAAGAGAGGGAACTAATGATCTATACAGGAAAAAAGAATGTCCCGCTATGGACAACTGAGTGGGGAGGTGACTATGGATCCTACGATATTGAATCGGATTACCTCTTTATGTACCCCGGAAGCAGTTGGGAAGAGGGTTATCCTGAAGAGCTGAATGGAATGAACTGGCACAACGCCATGGTGATCCCCAATCCTGAGATCCCGGAAGAGCTGGAGGTGCGGACAGCCAGTGGCTTTATCTATTTTCTTGATCGCGTGGTACCACCCATGCCAAATATTGAGGAGTATATGATAGCCAACCAGGATAAATACGGATTGTATTATGACCTTCTTCAACGGTTTGCCATTTACGGCAACCAGAGGATTGAGGAGGACCGGACGGTGCAGTACCAGAAATCCTACGATCTTGTTTATGACCTGGCCCAGGAGCGTGGTCGTGCTGAGTCTCCACATCCTAAAAGCATGTGGACCGCATTTCTTCCTCCAGATCCTGTGTTACAGACCTACCTTGACAATACAGTCTTTCAATACTATGCTCACATCGACAGCGTGCCCCGTGTAACACTCTATTACATTCTGCAATCACAACTTTCAGGAGATCTTGTCATTGTTTCGAAGCTCGATAATGGCTACTTCAATGCATTTGGTGATCCTACCGACCTGACCGCATCCGACCTGGTTTCCGGCTATATGTGCAGCAACGGATGTGTATATGAATCCAGCAAGGTGATTGAACCCAACGTTTTTACAACAGTTCCCGGAATCCTCTTCTTTGATAAGGATTACTCGACGATGTTGTACGTGTTTAACCAGGCAAATATGCTCTCCACCATTTCGAGTCCGGATTCAGATGTTACGGTCTTTGCTGCTACGAACGAAAAAATGGAGGAGTACGGTATACGGTATGATCCAACCAGTAATGCTGTTGAATTCAGGGGACCGATCGATGGTCAATGGTCCCCGATGAAACCTACTGAACTGGCCATTTTTGCCCAGGACCAGATTTACCAGGGTATATTGGATGATCTGGACGGAGCCGGTGGATTTGTGGAGATGAGTTCAAAGAATTACATACACTATGCAAACAGTGTGGCCGGGGCCGGAGAGAACCAAACTTACAACCAGCCGGTCAACATCCTGGAGGTCGATGTAAATGATCAGAACGGATTGCTGGTAAAAGTAGATTATCCAATCGGCTCCAGGCTTGAGATGGGCCAGATACTGTCCTGTCCGAAGCAAGAACCAGAGTGCTCGCTTGCCGATCCTGAGTTCACAGAATTCTCAGCAATCCTTGAAGGGTTAAGGTTACTTGATACACGGTACAGAGAGCCGACCACCAAAGAGTTCATTCCAAGACTGAAGTTTCTGCCCCGCTCCGATTACTGGACAGCCTTTATCCCAACCAATGCAGCCATAGCGCAAGCCCGGGCAGATGGGATTATCCCTGTTGAGTTTCCTACAACGACCGAGGGCAAGGACTCATTGGAGAACTTCGTTAAGTACCATTTTGTCAAGGAGAGTGTAATCTTTGATGATGGCCTGGTATCCGGCCTCTTTCCAACCGAATACAGCTATTTAGATACTGTGGAGAATGTTACCCGGAGTGGTATGGTAGAGATTGTAAATGCTTCCGAAAATCTTGCTGTTGTGGACATAACCGGGCAGGTTGTACCGGTGGGCCATGCAACTGCCAACCGGCTTGTGAGAAGAGGTGTCATCCATAAAATTAGCTCTGTCCTGCAATATACTGCACAATAAAAAGTCTAACCCGTTCGACTATGAAGAAAATCTTACTGCTTTCAGGATTGCTCCTCAGTATTTTATCCGGGGTCAATATGGCCCGGGGTCAATCGGCCATTATCAAAGGAAGGATTGTGGATTCGCTGACCCAGGAGACACTTCCCTCGGTGAATATCGTTGAAGTTGATAAAAACGGCAGATACATTGGAGGAACTGTCTCTGATCTGAACGGAAACTATGTCTTCAAGGTTTCCAATGTAAACAATCCCATCCAGGTCTCATTTATCGGTTTTGAGAAAAAAACTGTATATGTAAACGGGCGCACACAGATCAACTTTCAACTTAAGCCTGAATCTACAGCCCTGGATGAGGTAGTCATTGTCGGAGAGAAGATGGGTAATGACGGAATTACCAGTGTCAGGGACAGGGCCACTGCTGTTGCACGGATCGAAATGGAGGGTATGAAATCGGTCATGTCAACCACTGTAGAAGACATGCTTCAGGGACGCATTGGTAACGTGGATATATCTTCTATCTCGGGAGACCCCGGTGCCGGGCTGAACATCAGGATCAGGGGTACGGCATCCCTGAATGCCCGTAACCAGCCACTGATCGTGATCAACGGCATCCCCTATGATGCCAGCATTGATGAAAATTTCGATTTTGCAAGTGCCGATATTGAGAGATTCGGCAGCCTGATCGATGTTTCGCCGGAAGATATCGAGTCGATCGAAGTACTTAAAGATGCAGCCTCAACAGCTGCCTGGGGCTCCAGGGCCTCAAATGGTGTACTGATGATCAATACAAAACGGGGGATCAAATCCAAGCCGATCTTTGAGTACACCTTTAAACAGACGGTTGGCTATGAACCCGATCCTGTCCCCATGCTTGATGGAGCCGGATATGCGCGCCTGATTACAGAAGAGCATTACAATGTCTCTTATAACACCTTCCACCACGACGAAATCGCATTTGATCCATTATTTGAAGAATTCTGGAATTTTAATCAGAATACAAATTGGGTCGATGAGATTACCCAGACGGCCTTTACCCAGCAGCATGACTTTTCGGTGCGTGGTGGTGGTGAAAAGACAAGGTACAACCTGTCGGCAGGATTCATAGACGAGGGAGGAACGACCATCGGGAACGACCTGCAAAAGCTCACCCTTCGCAGCTCGCTGGATTATGACCTTTCGAGGAAGCTTCAGTTCAAAACGGACATTATGTTTACACGGTATGATCAGAACAACACATTTGATGTGGAGGATGGCTTTTTCAAGGACTGGAGATCGCTTCGTTCAGTAGCCTACCGGAAAATGCCAAACCTCTCCATCTACGACAGGGATACCAGCAACATCCATTACGGGGAGTATTTCACACCATTTGAAACCATCCAGGGAAATGCAAAGGATACTTACAACCCGGTGGCCTTTGCGAAGCTGGGTACCCAGGACCGGTACAAGGACAATGCCAGGGCACTCTTCAGCGGGAAATATTTTATTACCCCCCGTCTGACCTGGAAATCAACTGTAACACTTGATATCTTTGACGACAAGCGGGAGAAGTTCCTGCCATATAAGGCACTGGGGTACTATTACAACGATGACTATACCAATTTTGCTGTCAATGAGTTCTCAAAGAAAAGCTCTATCTACACCATCAACCAGCTGATCTACCGGCCCGAGCTGGGGAACGACCATGAGCTGGTCTTTATGGGACAATTTGACACCGAAGAGACCCAGCAGCGATGGTATAAGACCGAAACAAGCCGGTCGGCATCCCCCTACCTGGATCAACCTGTAAATGACAAGCACCAGAACTGGTTTGGAGCCAATTTCAGTAAATACCGCTCCCTGGGGCTGTTCCTTACAGGTAGTTATATCTACAAGGACAAATACAGCCTGATGGTTGGAGCCAAGTATGAAGGGAACTCCAAATTCAGTCAGGAGGCACGATGGGGCCTCTTTCCCACCATGTCGGCATTCTGGCGCGTTTCGGAAGAGGACTTTCTGAAAAATTCATCCTTCATCGACGATATAAAATTCAGATTTAGCTGGGGACAGAGCGGAAACGCACCTGCCGATAACTATCTCTACTTCAATACCTACGAGGCAGGCAACCACCTCTCTTACATGAACATGCAGGGCGTACAACCAACCGGCCCGGAGTTAACCAGCCTGAGGTGGGAAACCATCGACCAGTTGAACCCGGGTATATCCTTTTACGGACTTAATGGGCGTCTGAATATCGAAATAGACTACTACAGGAAGAAGACGCTGAACCTCTACCTGAAGGATTCTAACATTCCTCTTCATTCCGGATTTGGCGATGTCGACAAGAACGACGGGGAGATGGAGAACAGGGGATTCGAGTTCCTTACAGATTACACAGTGGTCAGAAAGCAGGACTTCTCGCTTAGCTTCAACCTGAACATCTCCAGGAACCAGAACAAGGTGTTGCGACTTCCCGAAAACTATAGCCTGGTATACGGAAACATGCTCGATAATGGGAACTATAAGATCAGTATCGTACCGGGAGAAGCAATGGGTGGATTTTTCGGGTACGAGTACGCAGGGGTCTATGCAGATGCGGATGCAACCATTGTAACTGATGCAAATGGGGAACCGGTGACGGGCCTGGATGCGGAAAACCCACTTTCCATGATCATGGGGGGGCCTTCAGGTTACCCCTTTGAGGCAGGAGATGCCAAGTATGTGGATCAGAACTATGATGGGAAGATCGACGAACTGGACCTGGTCTACCTGGGGGACCTGAATCCCGATTTAATGGGTGGTGCCGGATTCCGCGCCCAGTACAAGGGTATCATTCTGAATACCTTCCTCTACTTTAAGGTGGGTCAGAAAATTATCAACCAGACCCGCATGGATACTGAGAAGATGTATAATTATGACAACCAGAGCAGGGCCACAAACTGGAGGTGGAGAAGAGAGGGAGACATCACCGATATGCCGAGGGCACTTTACAATGAAGGCTTTAACTGGCTGGGCTCAGACCGGTTTGTGGAGGATGGTTCCTATCTTCGTCTGAAGACGGTCTCCCTGAGTTACATATTGCCTTCAAAGTCCATCCAGAGGCTCCGGCTCAAAGAGATGAAGATCTTTGCCACCGGATACAACCTGTGGACATTGACCAACTATTCCGGTCAGGATCCGGATGTGGCACCTCCCTCAAGACCCGACCAGTTGCCAAAAGATATCAGTAAAACACCACCGAGCAGGAGGTTTATGTTTGGCGTCAATATTAAGTTTTAATCCCAAATTGTCATTCGATGAAACATTTAAGAAAAACAGGCACATTAAGGCTGACCATACTCATTGCAATGATGATACTATCATCCTGTTCTGACTGGTTATCCATTGCTCCGGAAAATGACCTGATTAAGGAGAAATACTGGAAGAAGACTGCCGATGTGGAGAGTGCGCTGGCAGCCTCCTATAATGCACTCAGGGATGCCAGTATGAAATCACTGATATTTGGTGAACTCAGGGCCGACCTGGTGATCTTCCAGGGGGCGGGCGAATTCGCAGATTACAGTAAAATTGCAGGCAGCGACATCAGCCCCTCCAACCCGGTGATAAACTGGAATGAGTACTATAAAGCGATCAACCTGGCAAACACCATGATGCACTACGATGACGAAGTATCTGAACTGGATGGGACATTTACAGAGGAGTTACAAAACACCTTTGAATCGGAGGCTCGTTTTATTCGCTCCATGGCCTACTTCTACCTGGTACGCATCTGGAAGGATGTCCCATTGGTACGTGAAGCCACCCTGTCGGACACATCAGATATTTTTATTGAAAAGAGCTCCGAGTATGAGGTGATCGATTACATGATCGAAGACCTGATGGTTGCAAGGGAGCTGGCCAGATCGGGACTGGGGGAAGGAGAGGTAATGCAGAGCGGACGTGCCAACCAGTATGCAATTACCGCCCTGCTTGCCGATATCTATCTCTGGAATGAACAGTATCAGAAATGCATCGATGAATGCGACCTGCTAATGAATTCGGGACTTTTCGGGTTGGAGCCTTCCGAAACGGCATTCGACGTCTATTATCCCGGTAACGCCATGAATGAAAGCATCTTGGAGATCCAATATGATGACAATCTGGAGAGCCAGGAGAATCCCATTTATGACAGGATGATATTTGGAGACCATGTGATACTGGACAGACAGAATATTAACATGATCATGGAGGAGGAAGATACCCGGCATTATAATCGTTATGGAGCCATCTGGAAATATATAGGTAAGGACCAGCTTGGTATGATCGGTCGAACCATCACAGAGCGCGATGCCAACTGGATCCTCTATCGCTATGCCGATATCCTGCTGATGAAGGCAGAGGCGTCCATTGAGCTGGACCGGTTTAACGATGCAAACGAACTGATTGCCGAAACCCTGCTGCGTGCAGGTATGCCGTACCAGGAACAGACCGATAAGAGGTTGTTAAGAGAGGAGTTGCTGGATGAAAGGGGACGCGAATTTCTCTTCGAAGGGAAGCGCTGGTTCGACCTGCTCAGGGCTGCCAAAAGGGACCGGTTCGATAACAAGCAGATCATTATAGATATGATCCTTTCAGGTGCTGACATTAAACAACAGGCCGTACTGAGGACCAGGGTATTTGACACACTGAGTTACTACCTGCCCATCCCGGAACATGAGGTGCTCTATAACCCGAGCCTGCAACAAAATCCATTTTATGACCGGTAGAAAATATCCTAAAGATAACGTTATGAAGAAAATGGCAATATTCGGATTCACCCTGCTTCTGTTCAGTTGTAAACCGGAAGTGATACACTGGCAGGTGGATTCAACAAACCAGGTGATTACGGAGTATATTACAGACAACCCGGAGTTCTCTGAATTTGCAAAGATCCTTGAGGCTACCGGCCTGAACAGCCTGCTCAGTGTACGTGGGCCTTATACGCTGTTTCTCCCGTCAGATTCTGTCATGCAGCTCTATTATGATGAGAAAGGCATTACATCCTGTCTCGAATGTGATCCTGAATTTCTGTATGACCTGGTACTGAATCACCTTGTACAGAGCCGGCTGGAGACATCAGACTTTGGACTGGGGGCCCTTCGTGACCTGAATGCCCTGGGCGATTACCTGGTCACGGAATTTGATGGTGCCGATGTGATCGTTAACAAAGAGAGCATGATTATTGACCGTGATGTTCCGGCGGCCAACGGGGTGATCCACCACATCGATCGTGTCATTGATCCTGTAATACGCAGTGTCTATGAGGTGCTCGATGAAGATCCCTCCTACTCCCTTTTCACTGAAGGTTTAAAACGGACAGGTCTGAGCGACACATTGAATTTGATCGAATTCCCCTATGGCAACGGGAATGCCCGCACAAGATTTACCATACTGGCCATTGCCGACACCACTTTTAACCGGTATGGCATTGCCTCCATTGACGATCTGGTTGCCCACTTTACCGATGCTCCCGACAGTGTTACCTATTTAGAGAATCCGTTCTACAGGTACATGGAGTACCACTGCCTGGGAGGCACCTACTATCTCAATGGCCTTGAGAACCAAATCTATCCCATCCTCTCATATGATAACAACATCGATGTGAGGGTAGAGGATGACTACAAGCTCAATTACGACAAAATAACGGAGCAGTATACCGGATTTATCATCAATCAGTCCAACATTCCTGCAAAAAACGGCACGGTGCATACACTGAACGATATCCTTCCCGTTTTTGAGCCGGCGCCTACCGTGATTATACATGAAACAACCGACTATTTCGACATAAAACAGGGCGACTATTACGGAAAATACTACGCCAGGTGGTTCGACGGGGAGAATACCTTCGAGCATATCAAATGGGAGGGCGATTACATGTTGTACTACTATAAAGATCATAATGCCCCTGTCCAGGAGAACTGGGATTGCCTTAGCATGACCGGATGGTGGTGGGTACAGATCACAACCCCGAAGATCATGAAGGGCAAATATGAAATGTCGGGCTACCAGTGGGGAGGCACCAACTATGCAGTCTATGTGGATGGTGTAAATACTGCATATATTAACTCATCGGACGGAGGAACCACAACATGGGGCAAATTTGAGTGGACCGAAACCGAAACCCATACCATCAAGCTGGTAACCAAAAGCCCGGGAATGTTATTCTGGGATATTGTAACCTTTACACCCATTCAATAAGAAAACCCTGTTCAATCATTTAATACGGCATTGAAATGACAAAGAGATATTCAATTTCGAACATTTTGTTTCTGATGATCGTCCTCCTCTTCACCGGCGCACTTTTTCAGCCTGTGAATGCACAGGCCTCCGAAGTGGAAGTAACAGGTACGGTCGTAGAATCGGGCAGCGGAATGCCCCTGGCCCAGGTAGCCATTTTTGTTACCTCAACAGGCACATCATCTGACACCGATGAGCAGGGTGCTTTCACCATCATGGTGCCAGGTCTGGATGCTGAAATCAGTGTGAACCTTCCCGGATACAACAAGCGAAACATCTTCCTGAACGGGAGGGATCAGGTAGAGGTTACCCTGGTTTCATCCACATACCGCTCTATGGATGACTCCTACAATACACCACTGGGTCCTTCTGTAGTAAAGGATGCAACCTATGCAGCGACCACTTTAACAAAGAGTGAAACCGATCTGTCGAATGCCACCTCTTTTGACCAGGTTCTGCAGGGCAGAGTGCCCGGCATGTCGGTAATAGAGCAATCGGGTATGCCGGGACACCGTACCTTCATGAACATCAGGGGATTCTCATCCCTCTTTGCCAATACAGAGCCCCTGCTCTTTATTGACGGGATGATTCACGACTATACATATGCCAGCAACAGCCACATGGAAGGATACGCCTTAAATCCTCTTGATGTGGTTGATATTGAAGATATCTCTGACATCACCATTCTGAAAGATGGACTTTCATATCTGGGATCTGCCGGATCCAACGGGGCCATATACGTGAATACCGAACAGAAAGCAGAAGCCAGTACAGTGATCAAAGTTGCAGCTTCCGGAGGCATCACCATGGCTCCGAAAAAGCAGTCCATGCTCACCGCCCCCCAGTTTGAACGTTATTTTGAGGAGGTTTTAGATGCACAGGGGTATGATGCGGGCCAGATCGATGCAATGTATCCATGGCTCAATGGAGACGCCTCCTCAGAAGGGTACTACAGGTACAACAACAGTACCGACTGGCAGGATGAGATTTTCCGGGCGGCAACTGTTGCTAAAGCACACTTCTTCCTGAAGGGGGGTGACGACATCGCCACCTACAACGTCTCCACCGGGTACCTGGCCCATAACGGCATTTACGATAATGCGCGTTATACAAGGTTTAACCTCAGGATCAACGGAAAAGTCAACATCACAAACAGATTTTCAATTACCCCCAATGTCAAACTATCCCTGGCCGACAGCAGGGTGGCAAATCATGGCCCAAGCGAATGGAAGAATCCCATTCTTTCAACAGCATTGAAGCCTTCCATCATGGATCCAATTGCCAGGGATGCTGCAACGGGCGAATACCTTCCCTATTTTGATGATGTGGGTGTTTTTGGTGTGAGCAACCCCTCGGCCATGGTGGCCAATGCACTGGGGGAGAACCGGAATTCCCATTTTCTAAGTTCATTAAGGGCCGACTACAGGTTTAACGACCATTTTAATCTCTCCACACTGTGGGGTATTAATTTCAACAATGCACAGGAAAAGATCTTTCTTCCTGACCTGGGCATGGTGCAGCCGCCTACAGATTCGGCATACAACAGTTCCGGCGTTTTCATAAATGAGATGCGTTCCACACAGAACCACACGACCCTTACCTATACCAACAAAACAGTCTCAGGACATGCCATCGTTGTAAACGGAGGGATCAGGTACCTTCAAAACAGTTACAAATACAACCTCAGCCAGGACCTGAACACACCATCTGATGACTTCAGGGCCCTCGGGCATGGATCCCAGTACAGTTTCCTTCGTTACACCCTGGGCGACAACAGGGAACTTGTATGGGTATCCTGGTTCGGAGATATGAAGTACAACATGCGAAACAAATATTTCCTGAGTGCGAACCTCTCCTATGACGGAAGTTCGGTCACAAACCAGCAGAACAGGTACAATCTTTACCCGTCACTGGGTGCGGCCTGGCGACTCTCCTCCGAGAGTTTCCTGAACCAGACCCAATGGCTTGAAGATCTGAAATTAAGGGCCTCCTATTCGGTGACCGGCAACATGTTCAGCACCATCTATGACTATTCAAAACTTTACTATACCGACCGTAGAATAGACCAGACCGGTGTGCTGACCCGTGAGGCCATCCCCAATGAAGACCTGGAGCTTGAAAAGAAGGGTACCATCAACGCAGGACTTGACCTCTCTTTGCTGAGGCAATTGTTTAATGTGCATGTGGACTACTTCATATCCAATGTCAATAACCTGGTGATTCAACAGGAGCTACCAGCCAGTTTCGGATACAACATCTATTATGATAACGGAGGCCAGCTTCAGACCAGCGGAGTGGAGGTTGCAGCCGATGCCCGTATCCAGACCGGGGCGTTTGTATGGACCATCGGGGGTTCTGTGACCAAGGCGGCCACCACTGTAAAAAACCTGGAGTTTCTTAATCCGGCTACCGAGCATATTATCACATCGATACCGGGAGCTGAGTTTATCACTTCCGAAGGAAACCCTGTGAATGCTTTTTACGGTTACAAAACTGATGGAATCATCTCAGAAGCTGAAGCGGGCTCGGTGATCGGCCCGAAAGGTCTGCCGATGCAGGCCGGAGATGTAAAGTATGTGGGCGACAAAACGATCATAGGTAATCCAAATCCCGATCTTTTCGGGGCGGTATTTACCGGGCTCTCCTTCAGGAACTTTGAGCTCTCAGCCCATTTCACCTACTCTGTTGGCAATGATGTATACAACTATATGCGGTATAAAACCGAATCAATGGACAGTTACAGCAACCAGTCAGCGACCGTTATGGAGAGGTGGACCCCCTCCAATACCGGGGCTGACATGCCCAGGGCCAGCATCGGCGATCCCACAGGGAATACGGTCTTCTCAGATCGCTGGATAGAAGATGGCTCCTACCTGCGGCTGGACCAGCTTACCCTGAGTTACTACCTTCCATCTATTGCAGGTCTGTTTCAGGGTGTTGTACTGTATGCTACGGCGACCAACCTCTTTACATTCACAAAATATTCAGGTTATGATCCCGAGTTTATCTACTTAAACAGTCCATTCTACATGGGCATTGATTACGGGAAAATGCCGCAGACCACCTCCTTTATAGCAGGTATTAAACTAGACTTATAATGGGTAAAACATTAGATATGATGACACTGAGATCGAAAACAGACCCACTGCTGTTGATCATTATGGCTATGGTGCTGGTCACCCTGGCAGGATGCAGCGAAGATTTTTTCACCAGAGAGGCGGGCGACCGGATCACTCCTGATCAGCACTATACATCCTTTAGAGACGCCTCTATCTCATCTATGGGAGCCCTCGCTACGCTGCAGGAGGCGATGCCAAGGTTGATTATGTTGGACGGACTCAGGTCCGATATGATGGAGGTTACACCAAATGCTGATGCAGACTTAAGGGAGGTGAATAATCACATATTCTCACCCGGGAACCCATACATCGACCCGTCCGACTTCTATAAAGTCATTGTGAATCTGAACGAGGTGCTTGCCAATCTGAACAGGGTGGCTGAGAATGATGTTGAATTTGATGAATATTCCGCCTATTATCACACCGGAATGCTGCTTGGAATGCGCGCATGGGTCTATCTCACCATGGTGCGCCAGTATAACCAGGCTGCCTATATAGAGGACAACCTCACCTCCCTGCCTGAAAACCTGGAGCAGAATATCCTGGGAAAAGAGGAGATGATCGACACCCTGATCAACCAGCTCATCCCCTACATCTATGACCCCACCCAGGGTATTGAGCAGCTCGAGTATCCTGTACATCTCTTTAGCTATATCAACACCAAAGCGATACTGGGTGAACTCTACCTTGAAAGGGGTGAATACGCCAATGCAGTAACCTACCTGAAGATGGCCTGCGAAAGTCACCTGAACCAACTCTATAAAGTTGACAACACCTATAAAGACGACGGCTGGTCCACCATTTTTCTCAACGCTTCATCAGCCATCACTGAAAATTTTTCAGTCATACCTTTCAACTCAAAGGAGTTTCAGAACAATTCCCTTGCCGACTGGCTGGGACACTCATACCAGTACCTTGTAAAACCTTCAGAGGTGCTCATCAACTCCTTTATGGCACAGATTCCGGCATCAGGCGAAGCAGGTGACCTCTACAGGGGTCTTGGAATCTCTTTCGGAGTGGATACAATCTGGAAAACATCTGAAACCGAATTTGAAACCGAATCCTATATTACCAAGTATGCAGTTGACCAGGCCGATCCTGCAAGCTCAGATATTATACTCTCACGGGCTGCAGATGTTCATCTGCTGTTGGCTGAAGCATACAACCGCATGGGTGATGAAGCGTCACAAGAACTGGCACTGATATTTCTGAACCAGGGGATCAAGAATGAATCTCCCAAACCCTCGGGGTATGCAACCTGGAACAAAAATACCGGTATCAGGGGCAGGGTATATCTTACACCTCAAGAGGTTCCCGAAAGCCTGACAGGGGAAGATAGAATAAGGTATATTGAGGACCTTATCATGGCAGAAAGGGCATTGGAACTGGCTTTTGAAGGCAAACGCTGGCATGACCTGGTACGGGTTGCTGAGCGAAGGGGTGAGCCTGAGTTTCTTGCTGATAAGGTGGCTGCTAAATTTGAAGGAACGGGTCAATACGACGAAATTCACTCCAGGATGATGAATCCCTCAAATTGGTATTTACCTGTTAATTAAAGAAAATAAACATAAAAAGTGGCATCATTCAAATCATCCAAAACGTTTCTGTTTATCGTCGGGCTTTCGGCCACCCTCTGGTTTTTAATCCGGGTCATTCCCAAACCCAGCCGTGCCACCTATCCATGCATGCGGGCGGCAGCTCCCATCATGTCATCGTTTGTGATCTACCTGCTTGGGGTGAGTGCCTCCTGGTTATCCTTTAAGAAGTTCAGGCAATCCATTCAGAGATCGCGGTACCTGGCGGGCTCTATGTTCCTGCTACTCTCAATCTCAGCCTTTGCACTGATCTTTCTTAAAGACACCAAGCAGACCATTGCCGGTGTGCTGAATCCGGTGGACAACACCTTTCCTGTAGCCTCAAATGAACCCGTTGGTGAGGCAAAAGGGTTGTACCCCGGCAGGGTGGTGTGGGTACAGGATCACAGGGCCACCAATGAAAATTTTGTTCCGCAAAGTGGGAGTACAGATTTCTGGTACAGCAACGACAATGCCGATGAGGGTGTGATCAGCGATATGCTTGAGTTATCACTTTTAACATATGCAGGGAGCTCTGATATCTCTGCCGCCTGGGATACCATTTTCAGATCGTTTAATCAAACCCATGGCCGGGGTGATGTGGGTTATACCGCAGGCGAGAAGATCGCTTTTAAGATCAACCTGACCAACCAGGGCGCCAACAGCAACGAAAGGCCCGCAAGGATGGATGCCACACCTCAGCTGCTCAATGCCATACTGCACCAGCTGGTCAACGTGGTTGGTGTTGCCCAGCCGGATATCACCATGGGTGACCCCTACCGGGAATTCAGGCTGGAGTACAGGCAAATGGTCAAAAGCAAATACCCGGATGTCTACTATGTGGACGGTGCAGGCGTTAATGGTATTCACCAGACCGACCCCTCTTCCGAAGCAGTATTGGTATTTAGTGATGGCCAGCTCACATCAACCCTGCCGCAACAATACCTGGATGCCACCTATGTGATTAACATCCCCTGTCTGAAAACACATGACCAGGGGGGAATTACCCTGATTGCAAAGAACCACCAGGGATCATTTCTTGAAAAGGGCGATGACCCGAAGGGACAATTTGCCTATAAAATGCATTACAGCCTTCCGGCAAACAGTGCCGGTAGCGGGAAATACAGGCATACTGTCGATTATATGGGACATGAAGAGACCGGGGGAAAAGGGTTGATCTATATCATTGATGGCATCTGGGGAGGGGAGAACTGGGAAGGATGGATCACGAAGTATAAATCGGACCCTTTCAGTGATGATTATCCAAACTCCATCTTTGTGGGTCAGGATCCTGTGGCACTGGAATCGGTCTGTTATGATATACTGTTCCAGGAGAGTATCGATGACCCTTCAAAAGTTGGTTATCCCATCAATATGAAGGTGGAAATTGCCGACTACCTTTCACAATGTGCCAGCAGCGACTATTGGCCTGTTGACTTCGAATATGACCCTGAAGGAGATGGTACACCCATTGGCAGCCTGGGGGTTTTTGAACACTGGAACAATGCCACAGAGAGAGCGTATTCCCGGAACCTGGGAACTGGCGAAGGGATCGAGCTGAACTATATCAATGCATCCACAGTTGGCACTGCGGCCCTGCCGGCTCAAGAGATTCACATTGCAGCGCCCAATCCATTCTCAATCTCCACCCGTTTCGAAAGGCCTGAACAGCTCTCAGGCAGCGCAACACTTAAGATCTACAGTATCAAAGGTGACCTGGTGAACACATTCAGCTTTGCTGATTCAGATGTGGTCACCTGGGACGGATCCGATGCCAGCAACAACACCGTAGCCGGCGGCATCTATCTCTACACCATTCACGATCCTTTGAACAACACCAGGCTCGCCGGTAAAGTTCTGTTCAACAAGCAATGAAAAATGGGAGGTTACACTACCCCCTTCTGCTGCTGTTCATCGCTGCAGGAATAACCCTCTCCTGTGACAACGGAGATGGTCCGGAACCCGCAGCTCCATTTGAAAAGGTGACCGGGTTTGTAATAAGTCCCCAGGGTGAAAAACTGGTGGCCACAGACCATGGTCTCTTCATCCTGAACGAAGAAGAGAGGCGATTTGAGCAGGCAGTGGACAAAGAGGAAAAAACACCACTGAATGACCTCACCTTCAATCATGCCAGCTCCAGCTCATTGTGGCTGGCATCCGATTCATGGGCCTACAACGCTACCCAGGATCTCTATTTCACGGTTGAGAACAGCGGTTTGACCAACCCGGTGGTGACTGACCTACACTTTGACAACAACCTCAATACGGGATATTTTGCCACTCCCGCGGGTCTTGACATCAACCACCAGAACATGTGGACCCACTCCCCGGGCTTTGATGACCTCTACATCCGGTTTGATATCACCGACATCGGAACAGCCACAAACGGCTACACCTATGTCACAACAAACGGGGGAGGAATCGAGCGCTTTCAGGTGGATGTGGATGGTGTTAGCGGTGCCACCGTCTTCGACAGCGACTGGACACAGCTGGGATCCAATCACGTCCATACCGTATATATTGACGATACCATCCAGGGGTATGGTACCGACCGGGGTGTGGCCCTCCATTTCAGCGAGTACACCAAATGGGACTGGGAGGTCTACACCACCTCCGACGGCTTAATCAACGATACGGTACTGGCGGTAACAATAGATTCATCAGACAACTGGTGGTTTGGAACTACCGGAGGGATCAGCAGACTGGTGGCGGACTCCTGGACCAATTTCTCTGTTGAGACCCATCAGCTGATCAGCAACCAGATCCGGTTTTTAGCAGTTGATGTGGATGGTTCTGTCTGGGCAGCCTCCGACCAGGGATTATCTCACTTTACTGATGCAGTATGGATCAATTATCCTAAATAACCTTCCTAATGAAACTTATCCTCACTATAGCAAAAAGAAAGGCCATCCACCGGGGTGGACAGCCTTCCATTAAGAGATTGGTTATGCAATTCTATTTTACAAACTTGGCAATTGCATTGTCAGTTTTTACAAAATAGATACCGCTTGCATAGCTGCTGATATCAAAGCTGTGCATGGTTCCGGTAACATTCACCTCATCCATTTTGGCACCAACACTGTTGTAGATACTTACAGTGGTGTTCTCGCTTGTAAGCACAACGTTCAGTTCGTTAACAGCCGGATTGGGATATACCTTCATCTGGTTCACGCTGTGACGCTGAACTCCAATGCCGAAAGTAACCTCAATGTCCATGCTTCCGAATACTTTGCTGTCGTCTTTGGCAGTAGCGATTACGGTCACCATACCTACAGTATCACCGGTAAGCAGACCTGCGGCATCGATGGTTGCATCCCCTGTTCCGGGTTCAACACTCCATCTTGCATCAGTCAGCGTGGCTCCGGCAGGAAGCACCTCAGCACTCATCTGCAGGGCACTACCCCTGGCAACTGCTGTGGCACCCTCTGCACTGGTAACGGTGATGGATTCAACGGGAACATAACCTGGTGTAAGCAGTGCCATGTCGTTGTTGTTGATCAGTAAAACGCTGTCCAGGTATACTGCACCTGCCTGGTGAAATCCGGCCATGAAGATCATCGCCTCATCGGTATTCTCTTTGAGCTCATCGAAAATGAGATTATCATCAATGAATTTCATAGGCTCGACTGTTGTTAAAAACTCCCATGCGGAGCGTCCGATTTCGAAACCCTCGCTGAGACCGTTGGAGAACGGATGTGTTGAAGCACCATACCTCCTCCAGCCGTTGGCCGAATCCTCAAAATCCACATACATGGTATCGGGAGCATCGGACCACATAACAAAACTGAAAGTGTAGGAGTCAGTGGCGTTGCAACCATAGCCTACCTGCCTGGTCTGGGTACCTTCCCACCAGTTATTTCTCTCTCCATCGGTTGCAGGAATGTACAATGCACCATCAATCACATCCAAGTTATTATGCCACACGTGAGCAATACCGTTTTCATCTACCTCATCCATATAGGGATTCCTGACCAGGTTGATATCGTCGATGGTTACAATCTGGTTGCTGATGTTCACAGTCACGGTTTCTGACAGCCAGCTGCCATCCTTGGTCTCTCCCTGAATCTCAACAGTTCCATCCAGGATCCCGGTGACAAGTCCATTTGCATCAACAGATACCCTGCCGGTTCCTCCGTCCAGAACGGTCCAGTTCAAACTCTTGTTGGTGGCATCAGCGGGAGTAATGGCAACATCGATCTGCAGCTCGCCATTGTTTTCAGTGATATCTCCACCTGTAAGGGCGAGTGTCTCAACAAAAATAGTCTGAGCACCTTCAAAGGTGATGAGTCCGCAGTCGTCCATATTCGTCCATGATTCACCAACAGTGGCCTCGTTGGACCAGACGGCACGCGGACATGGATCTATATTGCTCGCTTCATCGCGGTCAAGCAGGCTGATGTCGAATCCAATCGTTGCCTCCAGGTCGATGGCCATTCCGTCCCTGTCAACAAGGGTAGCAAAAGGAATAAAATACTCAAAAGAGTATGCAGCATCACCGGTTACCGTAGAGGCATAGTCACAAATCCAGTTAGATCTCAGAGTTCCGTCATTTGGCTCTTCAAATTCGGGAGCCGCCTGATAGTGTCCGCTATTCGAAGAACTGGGCCCGAGACCATCTGCCAGATCCCCGGCATTAACATCCAGATAGACCTCAACCCTGTCAAAAGCCCAGGGATCTCCAACTGATTCATAATAGGGGAAAAAATTGTCGTCATTTACCACAACAAGCAGGTACATCCCCTGATCTGATTGGGACCATAAAGCCTTCCAGTAAGTTTCACCTTCCGCACCAAGTGTAGGTGCATCTTTGTTAGTTTCATACCTCGTAATGCTGTATGAGTTTGCATCATCCCAGACCGCATCAATCTCTCCACCAATCACAGGACTTACTTCAGTTTTTTTGATGACTCCCTCCATCTGCTGTGCATAAGAGACAGTAGCAACCATCAAACCAAGTAAAAGTGTAAAAATTTTAATCTTCATAATAATAGTTTTTGGTTAAACAATGATGAATTTTTGAAATATCGATATGCAATGTATTAATTTATTACTGAATAAAAAACTTATTAGCGTAAAACGTACGTTATCTAACCCGGAGCCTGTTCGGAATCATGCTCCATGAGGATCTGTCGCTTTGGCATAAGAAATAAAATCCTTATGTTCACATCCCGGATTCACATCCCGGATTCAAACCCCGGGTTCAAACCCCGGGTTCAAACCCCGGAAATTTAGGTTACACCATGAACGTATCCAGCCCCTTAAAGCACACTAAAAACAGCTTCAGGGAGGGCCTATTCAGGTTTATTACGCTGAGTTTGCCTGTTATCATTCTGTTGCTGCTGGAGGGTGGTTTAAGGCTCCTGCATTATGGTGACAACCTGAACCTCTTCATAGAGAATCCGAAAGAGGGCTACGAAGAGTACCTGATTGTAAACCCGGACATTGGTAAAAAGTACTTTCAGAAATTTGAGTATGATACACCACCCAACGATATCTTCCTGAAGAAGAAACCGCAGGGGACCGTTCGCATCTTTGTAGTGGGCAGCTCCACGGTTTATGGCTTCCCCTTCCACTACAACCTGATGTTCTCCAGGATCCTGCATAAGCGACTCCGGGAGAGCTACCCGTACCAGCATATTGAGGTGGTCAACACCGCCATTACCGCGGTCAACAGCCACACCCTTCGTGATTTTTCCGGTGAGATCCTGAAGTATGATCCCGACGCTGTACTGGTCTATGCCGGGCACAATGAGTTCTACGGGGCATTCGGCACAGGCTCCAATGAAAGTATGAGCAAGAGCCGGATACTCACCAGGCTCCACCTGAGGTTTATGGATCTGCGGTTCTATCAGCTCTTTCGAAACATGGCCGGTTCTATAGGAAAAATGGGCTCAGGCAAACAAGACAAGGTACATGGCACCCTGATGAAGAGGATCGTTGCCAATAAAAGCATCCCCCTGGAGAGCGCCGACTTCAGGCTGGCCATGACCAGGTACAGGCAAAACATGGAAGCGCTGGTACAGACATTCACTGAAAAGGAGATCCCCCTCTTTTTAAGCGAGGTTGTTAGTAACGTAAAAGATATTAAACCGTTTAGTGCTGTTACAGCCGGTGTGAAAGACGGAGCCTGGGATGCCTACGCCGGGGCCGTTAAGGCTTATAACCAGGCAGCTTATGAAGAGGCCCGGGACCTCTTTTATAAGGCAAAAGAGCTGGATGCCGTTCGTTTCAGGGCCAGTGAGGAGGTGAACAGTATCATCCGGGAACTCTCAATGGAGTACGGGAGCTATGATGTCTCCATGTTAAACCATTTTCAGGCAGCATCGCCACATGGCATTATCGGGAACAACCTGATGACGGAGCATGTGCACCCCAACATCGAGGGAAATTTCCTGATGGCTGATGCATTCTATTCAGAGATAGTTCAATCAGGTATATTCGGGGAGGTAGATACAAGCCGGCTCTATCCTTCTGAATACTACAAAATCAACTGGGGATACACTGCATTGGACAGCCTTCAGGCCCATCACCGGATCGCAAACCTGAAGAGCCACTGGCCCTTTGTCCGGGCAGACAACAATTCAGCTGATTACCGTCTCTCCTACCGGCCAAAATCAAAAGTGGACTCCATTGCTTTTACTGCCTTCAAAGATCCCGGGCAATCCATTGATGAACTGAGGCTGGAGCTGGCCAGATGGTATGAAGCCCGCGGGGACCATTATGCTGCCTATAGGGAGTATGAAGCACTTCTGTGCACCAATCCATACCTGGCCGTGAACTATCGCGATGCAGCCTCATCGCTGATCCGTCTTGGTCACCTGCCCCTTGCCCTGGAATATTTTAAGAGGTCGCTGGCGTATGAGCCCTCCTATTATGCACACTTCAGGATGGGAGAGATCTATTTTATCAAGGGAGATTATCTCAGTGCCAGGAGGAGTTTTGAGGAGGCGTTTGCAATTGCACCCCAAAAGAGTGACAAGCTGAAAACACTGGGTAAATTATATATCTCCTGCCTCTATGGAGGCCAGGATAGCGACGCGAAGGCCATTGCCGGACAGCTTAAACAATACGATGCCGCCCAGTACCTGAATATCCCGCCTAAGCAGTATACATACAATAAGTACATACCCTATAAAACAAAAAACCAGGTTCTTACCGCCATTCAACTGAGGTCGGAAGGCAGGTTTACCGAGGCCATCTCACTGCTTGAAAGTTCATTGAACCTGTACGATTCACACGTGGCTCAAAGGCTCCTGGGCGAGATCTGGCTGGAGGTGGGGAACAATCACAAGGCCCTCTACCACCTGAACCGGGCGGCCGGTGAATTTGCTTTTGATCCTGGTTTCTCTGCAGTAAAAAACCAGGCAAATTGAAAATTTTAGGCATATCGGCATTTTATCATGATTCGGCTGCCGCACTGGTGGTGGACGGGGAGATTGTGGCAGCAGCCCAGGAGGAGCGGTTTACCCGCAAAAAGCATGATGCTTCATTCCCCGTCAATGCAATAAAATTCTGTTTGCACCATGAAGCCATTGGCATCAATGACCTCGATGCGGTGGTATTCTATGACAAGCCGCTTCTGAAATTTGAACGGCTTCTTGAAACCTATTATGGATTTGCCCCGAGGGGTGTGGCATCTTTTGTGACCGCAATTCCGGTCTGGATTAAAGAGAAGATATTTCTGAAAAAGATCATTCGTGATGAACTCTCCGGAATCGGAACCTACTCCAAAAAGGATTTGAAGCTGCTGTTTCCGGAACACCACCTCTCCCATGCTGCCAGTGCATTTTACCCATCTCCCTTTGACGAAGCTGCCATCTTAACCATCGATGGCGTGGGAGAGTGGGCCACAGCCTCCTTTGGCCATGGCCATGGGAACAGGATCAGGAACCTGAAGGAGTTGCACTTCCCCCACTCGGTGGGACTGCTCTATTCGGCGTTCACATATTTCCTGGGATTCAGGGTGAATTCGGGCGAGTATAAGCTGATGGGGCTGGCACCCTATGGAGTTCCTGAAAGCCAGGAGGTGAAAAGGTTTATTGAGATCATTAAAACGAAGCTTGTTACCATCAACGGGGATGGATCGGTCTGGCTGGACCAGAACTATTTTCATTACGCCACCGGTTTACGGATGGTTCAGGAGAGGAGGTGGGAAAGACTCTTTGGCTTTAAGAGAAGAGCGGCGGAGTCCGAAATTGAGCAGCACCATGCCAACCTCGCCTATGCCATTCAACAGGTTACAGAAGAGATTGTTCTGGGCATGGCCAGGGAGTTAAAGAGGCTCACCGGGGCAAAGAACCTCTGCCTGGCAGGCGGGGTTGCCCTCAATTGTGTTGCCAACGGGAGACTGGCCGAAGCGCAGCTGTTCGACAATATTTTTGTACAACCTGCAGCAGGTGATGCAGGGGGTGCCGTTGGGGCCGCCTACGCCGGCTACCACCTCTTCTTTGAAAAACCCAGGGAGCTCTCCGGAACAGATCAAATGAGAGGAAGCTACCTTGGACCAGCCTATTCTGACAAGGAGATTGAACATGTGGCACGCTCCTTTGGTGCCCCATACAGGAGAGGAACAAACGCTGATGATCTGGCAAAAGAGGTTGCCGGTCTGATCGCTGACGGGAAGGTGGTCGGCTGGTTCCGGGGTCGCATGGAGTTTGGTCCGAGGGCACTGGGCAACAGAAGCATCCTGGGCGATGCACGAAACAGGGAGATGCAGAAGAGGCTGAACCTGAAGATCAAGTACCGTGAAAGTTTCAGACCTTTTGCCCCTTCGGTACTGGCTGAGGATAAGGATACCTGGTTCGATCTGAACGGATCCTCCCCCTATATGCTGATGGTGGGCAACGTAACCCGGGATCACCTGAAGGAACTTCCACAGGATTATCTCTCCCTTCCCATAAGGGAGCGGCTCTACGTGAATCGTTCCGAACTGCCTGCCATCACACACATCGATCTCTCTGCACGAATTCAGACCGTGCATAAAGAGACCAATCCGGGTTACTGGAAGCTGATCAATGCCTTTAAAAAGAGGACCGGCATGGGGGTGATGGTCAATACAAGCTTCAATGTCAGGGGGGAGCCCATCGTGTGCACTCCCGAAGATGCATACCGGTGTTTCATGCGCACAGAGATGGACCACCTGGTAATGGAAGACTATATTTTTGACAAAACTGAACAGCCTGCCTGGGATCAGGAAGATGAATGGAGAGAGGAGTTCTCGCTGGATTAGCATATTCATGAGACTTCGTATCTTTACACCCCTCTAAACGCAACGAGATGGAATTATTAAGGGACCTCTGGAGATACATGAAAGAGAGAAAGAAGATGTGGTTAATCCCTCTGATCGTCATCCTGCTTCTTTTTGGTACGCTGATCGTTCTAAGCAGTGGCAGCGCCATTGCACCATTTATCTATACCCTGTTTTAATGAAACAGATGAACCGGACCAAATCGCTGGAGACCTGCCTTGTATTGACCATCGGTTTTATGGTGCTCTATTTTCTCAAATCAAGGGAGCTGTTCCTCTACATAGCCTTTGGGTTTGGGATCACAGGTATACTCATTAAGCCGCTTGCCGGTTTGATCGCCGTTGGATGGTTTAAGCTTGCTGACATCATGGGCTTCCTCTTTTCAAAGGTTGTCCTGGGTGTGCTGTTCTACGTGGTTTTGTTTCCCATCTCTGTTTTATACCGTTTAACAAAAAAGGACCCGCTCCATATCAGACACCCCAAAGGGAGCAGCTGGGTTGAAAGAGATCACAACTACCAGGGGAAAGACCTGGAAAATATCTGGTAAAATGAACATCCTTCGCACCCTTACAATTTCATTTACCTTTTCACTCACATTATTCATCCCGTTTGCTCCTGCCACTGCACAGTGCTATGAGCTGGTCTGGGCAGAAGAGTTTAACCATGACGGTTTGCCCGACCCTGCAATCTGGAATTTCGAGACCGGCGCCGGAGGATGGGGCAACAACGAGCTTCAGTACTATAAGGCAGAGGATACCTCCAATGTCTGCGTGAAAAACGGGGCCCTGGTCATCACAGCAAAGAGAGAGAATTATGGCGGGGCCGCCTACACCTCCGGCCGCATCACCACCCGGAACAAATTTGAGGTGCAATATGGAAAAATCGAGGCCTCGATCAGGCTGCCATACGGACAGGGAATATGGCCCGCTTTCTGGATGCTGGGTGAGAATTTCCCGGAAACCGGGTGGCCCGCATGCGGAGAGATCGATATCATGGAGATGGTGGGTGGCGACCCGGTTGGGGACCGGGGCGATCATACAGTGCACGGAACCGTTCACTGGGACCACAATGGATCTTACGCCAGCTATGGGAAGAGTTATGCCCTCGACTCCGGGATATTTGCTGATGATTTTCACCTGTTTGGTATCGAATGGACATCAAAGACCATCAAATGGTTTGTGGATGGCATTCAGTTTAATGTCATCGATATCACACCCTCCTCCCTGAGTGAATTCCGGAATCGTTTTTTTGTTATTCTGAATATTGCAGTGGGTGGAAACTGGCCCGGAAACCCCGATGCAACCACACTGTTTCCTCAAAAGCTGGAGGTGGACTATATCAGGGTCTACAGGAGAGGTGAAAACCTGGAGATCGGGGGAGATACAGTAGTTGGCGAGAAAAGTCTGAACCTTCAATACACACTTCCCTCTTCCGATTCGCTGGCATACCTCTGGAGCCTCCCTGAAGATGCAGAGATCGTAAGCGGGCAGGCTACCAATGAGGTCACCGTGAACTGGGGATGCACAGATGGAGAGGTGCGCTGCGCAGTGACCGGGAGCTGCGACACCTACCACCTGGCTCTGCCGGTGGTTGTGGAGCATAAGATATCCGGCCCCCTGTTTATTGAGGAGGGTGCCGGCGACCAGTTTTTTTTTGTCAAAGAGATGGGGGAGACCTCATACCTGTGGAGTGTTCCGGATGATGCGGTGATCCAGGAGGGCCAGGGAACCGACTCGATCCGTGTGTTGTGGGGGTCCCTTTTTACTGTAATCTCCCTTACCACAACAAACAGTTGTGGTTCAACCAGCATCACCCATGAGGTGTTAAAAGCAGGCCAGTATCCCTATCCCGATCCCTGCACACCACACCCTGTTCCAGGGGTGATTGATGCCACTGAATACGACTATGGGGGCGAAGGCATTGCCTACCATGACCTCTCCGTAGCCAACGAAGGTACCGGCCCCAGACAGGAGGAGCGGGTAGACACCGAAAACAAAGACAATGGCCAGACCAATGTGGGTTGGATCCTGTCGGGTGAGTGGCTCGAATACAGCATTGAGGTTGAATCACCCGGATTCTATGATCTCTCACTGAGGGTGGCAACCGATAACGCTTCAGGAGGTCCCTTCACCATCCTGGTCAACGGGGAGGAGCGGATGGAGCCGGTTTCGGTATCCGGTACCGGGGGATGGGACCGGTTTGTAACGATCCGTCCCGGATCCCTCTTTCTTTATGAGTCGGATACGCTGTTGCGGATGAACTTCAACACGGGCGGCTTTAACCTGGGCAGGATGACATTCACTTACTCCTCATCGGGGATCGTCCATGGTCTGCAAAACACCACCCCCCTCCTGCTCTGTCCCAATCCGGCAGGAAACACACTTCACATCTTCCCGGGCAACGCACAGCCCGGCCTGCACTGCACCTACCGGATTGTTGATCTCGCTGGTTCGGTGGTGCTGACGGGAGAATTCGGGCAGGCAGAACAGGCAGGGCAAACCGGGCCGGCCAGGCTGGCCGGAGAGGCAGAGCGACAAATCGATATCGCCGGACTGAGCGCCGGAACCTACATGGTGATTCTTACCAACGCCGGCGAATCTATCCAAACAGCCAGGTTCATCAAATTACCCTGATCACTCCTCTTACAGGATCAGGTGATTAATTCCGGCCTATTATCAATCTCTTTCTGATTTCCACGCCTTCATTGTCAAGGCGTACAATGTAGAGACCTGAAGTCAGACCGGCGGTATCGATCATGAAGCTGGATTGAGTGAACCTGTTGCGATATACCACCCGGCCGGGGGAGTTCACAATCTCTATGTTCACCGGTCCTGAATACCCCTCCATCTCAACCATCGTATAATCCGAGGCGGGGTTGGGATAAAGTGTGAGGAGGTTCGGTCCTCTTTGATGCACTATGGAAACAGGGGTTTTCAATTCAAACCAGTTCAGGTTATGCTCACCCCCGGTCACCAGCAACCTGAGCATCTGTTTCCCGGCTACAAGGTTGATGGTGGTGGACTGCGTGGTCCAGCTCTGCCATCCTCCGGTACTGTTAAATGCAACAGTTTGCAGTGCTTCGAACCCCGTGCCCCTGTCAGCCAGGATTTCCAGTTTTGCGTTACCTCTCTCCGTTGCTATTCGAAAATCGAGGTCATATGCTCCCGCCTCCTCCACGAACAATAAATAATCCAGCCAATCTCCTGGATCTGCAAAGCCGGTATTGTATCCTCCTCCTGCATCTGAACATGACTCCAGTTCAAGACCATGGTTCGTGTGAAAATGCTCGGCCTGGATCCTTCCCGGAACCGGAAAGTGTTTTGCCATGAGGTTTTGTACAGTCTCTGTGGTAAAGGATTCCAGAAGCTGTTGGTCGTGCATGACAGCACTCCCCTGGTAGCTGACCTCCAGTGTCCTGTTATAAAAAAGCGATGCCGGTGAAGTGAGAATCAATACGCGGTCATCCTTCTCACTCAGCTGCACACTGTCAAGCTCCAGCTCCACCCCGGACTGGGTCAGGGTAAAGTTTTCAACCGGAAGGGTACCTGGTGTCGTCACCAGCTTGTTCAAGGCAATGTACACTTCGTTTTTCAGTTCTGCGCTCCTGGCAGATACAAACCTGAAAGGCAGCGATGAAACCGGTTTGGGCTCCTTGAACCTGAACCAGTTCAGGTTGGATCCCCCGCGCTCAAAGACAATTCTGATCTGCACCTCACCCCCCGGCAGAATCACATCTTCAATCGTGGTGGTGGTCCAGCTCTGCCACCCCCCTGTCCCCGGAAGAATCACCGTTCCGGTGGCATCCACTCCATTCACCTCCACATGGATCCGGGACCCGCCTCCTCCGGATGCCGATCTGAGCTCCATGGTACAGGCTGCAGATGAATCGCTGATCAGCGTATAGTTGAGCCACTCACCATCCTGGGTCCACCCCACATTGTATCCGTTGGTAACCGGGGAATCTGTACAGCGCTCTATGTCCACCCCATCGTTCCGGTAGGACCACCCATGGTTCCATGTAGTAAATTCCCCGTTCATATTGAGGGCATAGTTTGCACTGTCCTGATCGAACCAGGCAATCCCGTTGCGGCCCAGGTCATAATCGGTGGCAAACATGGTATCACGCACCGTATGATGCAAAAATGGCAGTGCCTCTGCAGAGTATGGCTGACGGATCATGGCATCCACCACATCCCTCTGGTGGTGACAGTTCCCGATCCGGTGGTTCTCTGCAAAGGTCAGGACCGCCTGGAAAGCCTCATCCGGGGAGAGCATGGGCCCGGTTCCTCTCCAGTTGTCGATCAGCAGACGGTAATCGTCATTTACATCCACACGCAGCACATTGTTGATCCCCCCCTTCTTTACGGGCCACCAGGACCATCCTATATTATTTGATTCGCAGAGGGAGATAAGGTTTGTAAACCAGGTGTTGGAGTTCTCTCCCGATTCGCCCAGCCAGATGGGTACATTGTACCTGTTTCGCAGGTCCAGCACCCAATTCAGTGAGCTGGCATTGTTGTAGGTCCAGTACTTATGAAAACTGTATACCATGTTGGTATCCCATGGCGGGGTCAGTCCGGAAAAATCATTGGCAAACCAGTTGCCTTCAATGATAATCATATGGTTCGGATCCACTGCACGGATGGAATCGGTGATCTGCATGAAGAGTGCCCGCATCTGGCTGTTGTTCCCTTCCGGAAAGGTCCAGTTTGTTTCATTTACCAGGTCATATCCACCCATCCAGGGTTCGTCACTGTACCGGTCTGCCAGCCTGGCCCAGAGGGCCACAAGCTTATCTTTGTTCTCCCGGCTTTCCCACAGGGAGGGTTTCGAAGGGTCATAGTCAGAGATCGCTGCATCTTTCCCCTGTCCCCCTGGTGCCCCGTGCATATCAAGAACCAGGTACATCTCATGATCCCCACACCAGTCGAGCAGCGAATCGATCATTACAAATCCCTTGTCAAGCCAGCTCTGCTCACCCGCAACCGGCTCCTTCTCGATGGGCAGGGTAAACCATTTGTAGTGCATGGCCACCCTGACACTGTTGAAGCCCCACGCAGCCATTGAATCAACATCGGTCCGTGTCATGTGGTTCTCCAGCCACACCGTATAAAAGCTGTCGGTAAGCGCTTCACCAATGGTTTCGATCAGCTTTTGTCTGAACTCATGCTGGGTCCCTGCCACCCCTGAGCTCTCCATCATATAACCCTCCTGCAGCATCCAGTTCCCTGTACCGATGCCCCTGAGGATCACATTCTCCCCGTTCCCGTCAACAATCTGCTTTCCCTCTGTATGCAAAAAACCCTGTCCTGAAAGTAGCAGGGGAATGATAAAGATCATCACAGTCACAAATAACAACCTTTCAACCGCTTTAAAAGATGTGGTTTTCATACAGACAAATATAACAGAATCAGGGAAATATCATCCTTAGCGTAAGATCTACGGGAAGTTACCTCCATTTGGGAATGATTATTGTGAACATTTTACCATATTTGCCGTACTATTAAATGAGATGTGTGATAGACGAAATGTGAGATAGACGAAATGTGAGATAGATAAAATGCAAAACAGAATCCTTACACCCAATATTTACCTCCTGTTTGCCCTCCTCCTTTCACAACCCCTGTTTGTGAGCGGACAGATCGATTTGCCGGCCGGATCCTCTTTTAATTACCTGAAAGGAGCCGATGCTGCAACCCTCGATGCTGGCTGGATAAACAGCGGATTTGACGATTCCGGATGGGCCATCGGGAATGCGCCGTTTCGTTATGGTGACGGCACCGGCGGAACCGAGCTGACTGATATGCAGAACAGCTATTCGACCGTTTACATGCGGGGGAGCTTCACAGTCAGTCACGCAGATTCACTGGATGCACTGGTTCTGTCAATTGACTATGACGACGGGTTCGTTATCTGGATCAACGGAGAGCGGGTGTTGAGCCAGCTGGCCCCCGGGATACTCTCACACGATGCATTTGCCACAGACCTGCATGAATCGGGCACCCCTGTAACCTTCACCCTCGATCCCTCAGATGTCACCCTATTTGAAGGGGAGAACACCCTGGCCATCCAGGGTTTTAATTTCAACCTGGAGAGCACTGATTTCCTGATTGACATCAGCCTGCAGGCCAATCTGCTGGAAACGGTTTTTCCGGATACCGTGGGACTTGTATTCAGTGCACCTTCAGGATTTTATAGCAGCCCATTCTCCCTGGAGATCACTCCCGCCGATACAAACTGGAATGTGGTCTATACCCTGGATGGCAGCAATCCGCAGGTCTCGGGGAGTGCACTGACTGCAAAGGGTGGTGCCACGATCCTGATCGATCCGGCAAGTGTCAGCAGCCGCGACGCCACTCCGGCGGTGTTGGTCAGGGCATCTGCTTCCATGGGGGGGATCAAGCCCTCCATACCCGAATTGAGAACTTTTATATTCCTGGATGAGGTGTTGGGCCAGGCCCCCCCGGGTGGTGGTTGGCCCTCACCCGGCAGCGGTCCCAACGGTCAGGCCATCGACCTGGAGATGGATAGCCGGGTTGTTAATCACACAAATTACAAGGATCTGATGGTTCCTGCCCTGAAGGATATCCCCTCCCTCTCGGTTGTCACCGATATTGACCACCTTTTCGATGCCGGCTCAGGCATATATGTCAATGCGGGTGGTCATGGTTTTGAATGGGAACGGGAGTGCTCGGCCGAACTGATCCTCCCGGGGGGTCCCGGTGGGTTCAATGTAAATGCAGGCTTGCGAATCAGGGGCGGATGGAGCCGTCATCCAGAATTCGCCAAACACTCATTCAGGCTCTTCTTCCGGTCTCTGTACGGAGATCCGAAACTCTACTACCCGCTGTTTGGAAATGAAGGGACGGACCGCTATGATAAAATTGACCTGCGAACCGCCCAGAACTATGCCTGGTCTAACGGGGACAGCCGCAACACCTTCCTCCGTGATGTTTATTCAAGAGATCTGCAGCGCGATCTGGGACAGCCATATACACGCAGCAGGTACTATCACCTCTATCTGAACGGGATGTACTGGGGACTCTACCAGACCCAGGAGCGGTCCGAAGCCCGTTTTGCCGCCGATTACCTGGGGGGCAATACCGATGATTACGATGTGATAAAGGTCAATACGGAGGACTGGAGCTACCGGATTGAGGCCACAGACGGGGATCTGACCCTCTGGAATGAGCTCTGGACTATGTGCAGCACCGGATTTGCATCCAACCAGGCCTACTATCATATTGAGGGGAAAGATTCAAACGGAGACCCGGTAACCGGAGAGCAGGTCTATGTTGATATCGACAACCTGATCGATTACATGCTTATCATCTTCTATACAGGGAATTTCGATTCACCCACCTCCAGCTTTGGATGGAACAGAGGTCCAAACAACTTCTATGCGATCAACAGCCGTGTGGACCGCTCCAGGGGATTTACCTTCTATGCCCACGATGCGGAACACTCCATGTTTCCCTATGTGGCCAGTCCGGGAACAGGCCTGTATGAGGACCGGGTGAACCTTGCGGATAACCCTGAAAAGCCCATGATTGTAAACAATTTCAGTGCATTTCATCCCCAGTGGCTGCACCATAAGCTCACAGAGAATGAGGAGTACCGGATCCGTTTCATGGACCGGGCCCACCACTACCTGACCGGTGATGGGGTGCTGACACCGGAAAAAAATGAAGCGCGGCTGAATGCAAGGGTTACAGAGATTGAGATGGCCATCATTGCCGAATCGGCCCGCTGGGGGGATGCCCGAAGAGATGGCCAGGCACCATTCACCAAGCACAGCCATTGGGCCCCGCAGGTGCAGCAGATCAGGGATAATTTCTTTCCGGCCAGAACCAACATTCTGATCGACCAGCTTATGGTGGCCGGGCTCTGGTCAGACCTGGAGGCACCTGAGCTCTCCCGTGAGGGGAATCCGCTGTATGACAAAACAGTAACAACCGACGGCCCCACCACACTGCTGGTAAAGAATCCCAACGCAACAGGTACCCTGTTCTATACCACCGATGGCAGCGATCCAAGGATGTTGGGCGGAAGCATTGCCCCCTCTGCCTATACGGTCCAGGAATCCCAGATTGAGCTGACTTTCCCCTCCTCAGCTCTGCTCAGGACAAGGATCTTTTACCAGGGCGACTGGAGCCCCATCAGGGAGATCAACCTGCTGGCGGCAAATGAGGATTACACAAACCTTGTGATCACAGAGGTTCATTACCACCCCGAAGATATGTTGTTCCAGGGCGACTCTCTCTTTAGCAAAGATCTGGAATTTGTCGAATTCAAGAACACCGGAGAGGATGCCATTGCCCTTGGGGGACTTGTGCTGGATTCGGCCATCTACTACGAATTCCCGGCCGATGCGGTGGTGGCACCCGGAAGATTTTATGTGGTGGCTTCAAAACCATCGGTCTTTTACCTCAGGTATGGTATGGTTGCATCGGGCAACTACAAGAAGAACCTGAGCAATGGAGGTGAAGAGGTGCTTCTCAGGGATAGTGAGGGCAACCAGGTGATACACTTCATCTACTCGGATGATCTTCCCTGGCCCCTTGAAGCAGATGGACAGGGATACTCCATGGTAACACGAAATGTGAATCCGACAGGCCACCCTGCCGACCCGGTATACTGGCAACACTCTTACAACACAGGAGGTTCTCCCTTTGCCGATGACCCCTCATCTTTGCCTGACGCTATACAACCGGGACCTACGACAGATCTTTTGAAACTCTATCCCAATCCAACTTCTGATGTGCTGAACATTGTGCTGGAGGGGAGCGAGGCCAATGAACCTGCAACAGTCACCATTTACTCAATCAATGGAAACCTGGTCCACCAGGAGATAATGCACAGAAGTAGCTCCATAGGGCTTTCGGGAATGAACCTCTCATCCGGAATCTATATGGTCAGGATTGAAACCGGGAACCGGGTATATAACAGGAAGGTGGTATACAGGTAGGGACCTCTGATCCCCCTGGTGTTGACACGATACTAATCCTCCATCATCTCCTTGTAGTCGGGGTCCTGCTTGATCTTGTCGATCAGGTACTCCTTGCAGAAGTGGCGGCGCTTGCGCACATAGCCCTTGCTCCGGAAACCCAGCTGGCGTGCAATCTCTTCGGAGGTAATGTCCTGGGCTGTAAGACGAAGGATATTCTGGCAATCTTCCGGGATCTTAAGCAGGGTACGCTGGTAGATAGCCAACCGCAGATCCTTGTCCTCTAAGGGCCCGGGCTCTTCAAACTCTATGCGCTCCTCCATGTCCCTGTTCAGCGGGTCGATATCGATTTTTTTGATCTTCTTGAGGTGCATCATCCACATCAGCCGGGAGATGGAGTAGATGTAAGTTCCAAAGGCCGCATCCAGCTTAAAATCAGGCTCATCCCTCAGCTTTTTAAAGATGACAATCAGTGCCTCCTGGAAGATATCCTCTGCATCGGAATCCGAGCCGGCATTGTGGACAACAAGCTGCTTCACCGGATTGAAGGTGTTCTTATAGATGTATTGCAAAACACGGTTATCGCGCTTTCTCAGTCCTGCAAGTATATCTTCGTCCGTCAGCCTTTTCACTGGAATGGGGCTTATTTTCCTCAATGACAAATATAAACATTAAGTGACAGGGTGGATATGCAAACAAAAAAAAAGAGCGGCTCAGAGCCCGGACCGCCGAGGAATCATTTCCCTGTCCGGCGGCGGATCATCTCCTCTATGGCCCCTTTGCAAACGGGGCAAAACGGAGCATTATGGGTATGCATCATACAGTCGATCATGGGCCTGTAAACACCATGGGTGACATAGCCTCCCCCTTCATACACTCCCACACTCTCTTTATACCTCTCTTCAGGGGGCGTAGGAACCGGGATTCCCTCCTCAACCATTGATCTCCATTTTGAATCAAAATCGACCAGGGTGGTCAGGTTGGGGTTCCATGGCTCAACCTCAAGGTTGAAGAAATCGTTGTAAGTGATCTTTGAGGTAAAATACTCATCGGCAAGCGCTGCAAAGGCGTGACCAAATTCATGGGTTACCACAGTACGGGAACGGGTGTTATCGACAGCCGATATGCTGTAGAAGTTATAGATGCCCCCACCCCCGTACTTGTCCGTATTGACCAGGATGTAAAGCTGGTCATAGTGGGCATTGGCAGCCACATCGCAGACTGTCTTAAAATCGGAAGTGGTCAGGTAACGCTCCATTCCAAAGGTGTAGAATGATGAATTCATCACTGTATTTTTCCATACCCCATCACCCGGTATATCGGTACCCGAATCTTTGCTGGCTGATTTTACAGCCCTGATATTGAATGATGAGCGGTTGCTTTTAAAGGGCTCGCTGGAAAAGATATAACCTGCCGATCGCCGGGCATCGGCGATGAACTTATCCATCTCCTGCCGGGTATACCCTTCGGCAAGGAAGAGGATGTCCACTTTGGATTCGGGCGGACCATTGATCTCCAGGTCGACCGTCTCAAAAGGCTTTGCAATGGTTGGATCGGCAAAGATTGAGGCGGGATCAAACCTCCCTCTCCAGGAGGATCTGAAAATTCCAAGGTCGTCCCTGTCGTAAACCTCCACCACCACCTCCCCTTCTGGCCAGGGAAAACGGATCACATGGCTAAAAGCGCGGCTCACATGCTCTGCCTCTGATGTGGTCTGCCACTCCCTGAACAGTGTGTTATAGGTGTGACTGAACATAAGGGTCCCGGTGGCTGCATCCCTCACTTCGAATTGATGGTCCCCGTAGCCGGACGAATCCAGCAGTCCGGTGGTGGGACCACTGTAAAAGGGTTCCCTTCGGAGGGACTCAAGTGAATATGTTGTCTCTTCGGCCGTTCCTGTAAAAACCAGGTCCAGCCGCATGGCCCCCTCTTCAAACCACCTGTCGAATGACTGACCCGCTGCCGGATTTACAAAGGCCAGTAGAAGAATTCCAATAAAACCAGAAAATGATCGCTTCATATCAGCATATTTGGGGTTATAAATGTATAATTTAGCGATGAACTTTAAAAGTTATCCCCCATGATCGAAAAATGGATCACATGGTACCAGGAGTTGCTGACCGGAACCGGTATGGAAGAAAACCTGGTTGTTTTCATTGAGAATGCAACCGTTATTGTTGTGACAGTGGGGCTGGCCCTGCTGGCAGATTTCATTGTAAAACGTATTATTATCGCCGCCATCACGCAATTTGTACGCCGTTCAAAAAATGACTGGGATGATATTTTTGTAGAGCGCAGGGTATTCAACAGGCTGGCACACCTGGCCCCTGCCATTGTGATCCACTACGCCCTGGAATTTATCTTTGACGCCCCCAAACTGGTGGCCTTCCTTGAAAACCTTACACAGGCCTACATGGTGGTTGTGGTGCTGCTGGTGATCGACGCGGTGCTGAATGCCCTCCACGAGATCTACACGAGGCTCCCAGTCTCAAAAGGAAGGAACATCAAAGGATTCATCCAGGTATTCAAGATCATTGTCTATTTTGTCGCCATCATCCTGCTCATCTCCATTTTCAGCGGAGAGGCCCCGAAAGCACTGATGACCGGCCTGGGTGCCCTGGCTGCTGTGCTGATCCTGGTCTTCAAAGACACCATCCTGGGATTTGTAGCAAGCATCCAGCTGTCTGCCAATAAAATGGTGAATGTGGGCGACTGGATCTCCATGCCCAAATACAATGCCGATGGCGATGTGATCGACATTAGCCTCAATACGGTGAAGGTGCAGAACTGGGACAAAACCATTGCCACCATTCCCACCTATGCACTGGTTTCTGAGTCGTTCAACAACTGGAAGGGGATGGAAGAGTCAGGGGGAAGGCGCATCAAGCGCTCCATCAACATCGACATGAAAAGTGTCTCCTTTCTGGATGAAGCGCAGATAGGAAAACTGAGGAAATTTCATCTTCTCTCCGGTTACATCGCTGAAAAAGAGAAGGAGATCGCTGAATTCAACAGATCCCTGGAGCTGGACGACTCCGAAGTGACCAATGGCCGCCGGATGACCAACCTGGGGACCTTCCGTGTCTACCTGGAGAGTTACCTCCACCACCATCCAAAAATCCACCAGGAGATGACCTTCCTGGTGAGGCACCTGCAACCGACCGAGCAGGGACTGCCCGTAGAAATATATGTATTCAGCAATGACCAGGCGTGGGCCGGTTACGAAGCGATCCAGGCCGATATCTTCGACCACATCCTGGCCATCATACCCGAATTTGGCCTCCGCGTCTTCCAGAACCCCACAGGCGATGATTTTCAGAAACTGATTTAATCCACAGTTTCCAGGAATTGTCCTGCCGGATAATATGCATATTTCAATCTAAAAGGACATCTGAAAGAATTTGGGCGATTTTATGTTTAAAATCATATCTATTATGATGATGTTCTTTCAAATTGTAACTACATTGGGGTGCGAAGTTGTACTGAAGAAGGACCTAAAGACTGCAAAAAAATGGAAGACTCACATCACATTGACGAACTGGATCGTAAAATACTCTCACTGATCACCTCGAATGCACGCATTCCTTACCTGGAGGTTGCCAGGGAGTGTAAGGTTTCCGGTGCAGCCATTCACCAGCGTATACAGCGGCTTACAAAAATGGGTGTAATTACCGGTTCGGAATTTGTAATCAACCCGAAAAAGATCGGTTTTCATACCTGCGCCTATGTGGGCATCTTCCTGGACAGTGCACACCGCTATCCCGAGGTGGTCACCCAGCTGAAGGAGATTCCTGAAATTACACAATGCCACTACATCACAGGAGGATACTCCATCTTCATCAAGATCTTCACGCGCGACAACGAGGATCTGAAACATGTACTGGTGGATAAGGTGCAGGCCATTTCAGGAATATCCAGAACAGAGACTTTCATCTCATTGGAGGAGAGCTTCAACCGGCAGCTTCCCCTTGAATAGTTAGTCTCTGCAGGAAAACGCCAATAATTTCGTTATGCTTGTCGTAAAAACTCGGTTCTTGCAAGCACTAGTTAAGATTCACGCTGCCTGATCACCTCGAAGAGCATGATCCCGGCAGCTACCGATACATTGAGGGAGGATATCTCTCCTTTCATGGGAATTGAGACCCACCCGTCGGCATCTTTCAACAGGGCATTGGAGACACCCCGCTCTTCGGAGCCCATGATCACAGCAACCGGTCCCTTCATATCTGTGCGGTAAACCTCCTCCTCTGCTTTTTCCGTAGCAGCAAAAATCCGGAGACCGCTCTCCCTGAGGAACCGGGCCACTCCCGCCAGATCCTTGTGCCGGCATACGGGGATCCGGTGCAGGGCACCCGCCGATGTTTTGATGGCATCGGCATTGATGGCTGCACTGCCCGATGCAGGTATCACAATGGCATGCACCCCGGCACACTCGGCTGTGCGTGCAATGGCCCCGAAATTGCGAACGTCTGAAACACCATCAAGGATCAGGATCAGGGGGTCCTCCCCTGCCTCAAATACCATGGGCAATAGCGAGGTAACATCGCTGTAGGTGATCTGTGAAAGCCAGGCAATCACGCCCTGGTGATTCTTCCTGGTAATCCTGTCCAGCTTCTCTACGGGTACCTGCTGGACCTGTATATCACGCTTGCGTAGTGCTCCTGTCAGCTGTTTGAAAAGATCCGAGCCTGCACCGCGCCGTACCAGCACCTTGTCAATCTCTTTTCCCGCTTCCAGGGCCTCCCTGACTGCGTGTATGCCGAATATGAATTGATCCTGTTTTACCATCTGTTCAGGAGCCGGGTGAATATACTTTGCCATTTCGCCATGAGCGTACAGCTTCGTTCCAGTACATCTGTGAATCGGTTGTTTTCACCCAGACCAGGTTTTGATTTGAGAATGCATCGGGTTGCCGGTCAAAACGGAACTCAATGGGATTGTTTCTGCGCCGTGCAAAATAGTACCACCGCTCGCCCGTGCCGGTCATCCGGATCCTGCTGGGGGGACCGAAAAGAATAAAGATCATGCCCTGATCGGTTTTCCATCCCTCCTTGTTGGCGGTGAAGTAGAGGTTCGAATAGACCACACGGTTATAATAGATCCTGATCAGCTCCCTGGAGCGCTCCACACTGTTTCCCATCTTCAGCCAGAAATTGTCCACGCCAAGTTTCCGGTTCGGCTCCCTCCTCAGATCCCTGTACTCGGCCAGTGTGGCCAGGTAAAACAGGGGTTCCATAAGCTCCTCCGGGGTTTTTACTTCGGGGAACGATCCCCCGAAATTAAAGAGTGTCAGCCCCTCCTCCTGCTCTCTGTCAATCCTTACAAAATACATTCCGGTTCTCTTAAGGTCATAATTGGCTGAATCTACCTGCGGGAAAACAAAACTGGTATCGGGTGTGTAATTGAGGGTGTAGTCGGAGGATGCAGTAATGGGGGGCCTTGGCAATTCACTTGAAATCCTGAAGTAGTCCACATAGATGGAATCAATCGCGGGGTCCCTGTGGCCCACATTAAAGCGCTCCCCTGTATTGAAGAAACGCATGAACTTGGGATACCCCGAAAAGAGGGAAACCACCTTAAAATTCTGACCACTGTATACATTGACTTTATCCACGTAGAGGTATTCCAGTCCGATGCTGCCCCGGTTCAGATCCTTTGCCTGGAGCTTGAGCAGATAGCGCTGACCAGCTGTGACCGGGATGTTAATGGAAGCAAAAAATGCCGGTCTTTTTTCATCTGCGGCCCCCAGCTTGTAGGTAATTGTTGCAGAATCCACCACAGCACCTTCCAGTCCGGGCTCATCCAACCGGATGAGCTTGTAGCCAATGGATAACAGGGCCCTGTATTCAGACTCCGGATTGGCCTGACTAAACTTCAGCTCGGATGGGAAGGCCCTGATGTAGAGCAGAGAGAACCCGTCGCTCTCATGGAACATAGAGTAGTCCGGATGAAGGGAGAGCTGACTTGGGTTGTATAGGGAAGCCAGGTAGCCTGCAGGCGCTGTTGTGGCTGTCTCCCCTGTAGAGGCGCAACCGGAAAACAGTGCCATTAAGGCCCACACTCCTCCGATCAAAATGTACCTGGTCCTTCCCATGACCTTAAAAATAACTATTTTCTCCTTGTCTCGGTTTTCTCCAGCAGAATGGTTTGCTTTTCCCAGCTTGAAAACGCTTCATCATGGCGCCTCTTCAGTTGCTCATACTCCTCATAGACCTGCATTCCTGTAATCTGATCGGGATTCATCAGCATGGTATCCATCCTGGATAACTCCGATTCAATCTCCCCGATCTCATGCTCAAGGGCCTTAATCCGGTTTGAGATCTTTCTGACCTTCTTCTCCACCACTTTTCGCTCCTCGTAACTGAGCCTAGGTTTTACAGGTTCGGCATGAGATGTCTTCCCTCCCATCCGGCTCCTTTCTGCATCCTGGTTTTTCAGTACCTTTTGGTTTTTCTGTACCTTCTGGTTTTTCGGTACCTTCTGTACCTTTCCGCTCTTCTTCTCCTTTTTCTCAATATCCCGGAGAGAGGAGAGTCTCCTTCGTTGCAGGAAATCGAAGATCCCGCCCAGGTGCTCCTTCACCTTCCGGTTTCTGAATTCAAATACCTTATCCACCAGTCCATCCATGAATGCCCTGTCGTGGGAGACCACAATAAGTGTTCCATCGAATGCCTGCAAGGCATTTTTCAGAATCTCCCTGGAACGCATATCCAGGTGGTTGGTGGGCTCGTCAAGAATGAGCAGGTTGAAGGGTTGAAGAAGCATCATGGCCATGGCCAGTCTGGAGCGTTCACCTCCCGATAACACCTTCACCTTTTTCTCCACATCTTCACCGCTGAACAAGAATGCACCGAGGATGTCCCTGATGCGTGTGCGGATATCCCCCACTGCCACCCGGTCGACCGTTTCAAGAACTGTCAGGTTGCCATTCATGGTCTCATCCTGGTTCTGGGCAAAGTACCCCAGCTCCACATTGTGGCCGGTTTTCAGTATTCCTGTATGGTCCAGTTCACCCACCAGGATTCGTGAAAGGGTGGTCTTTCCCTCCCCGTTCCTCCCCACAAATGCTACCTTCTCACCCCGTTCAATCACCAGGTCAACCCCATCAAGTACAGTGTGATCCCCAAAGCTTTTCCCCAGCCCCAGGGCTTCAACCACGATGGTTCCTGACCGTTTGGCAGGAGGGAATTTAAGGTTCATCCCCGTCTCATCCTCCTTCTCCACCTCAAGCCGGTCCATTTTTTCCAGCTGCTTGATCCTGGATTGAACCTGCACCGCCTTGGTGGCCTTGTACCTGAAGCGGTTGATAAACTGTTCGGTATCCTGGATCAGTTTCTGCTGGTTTTCATAGGCTGCATGCTGAACCGTGATCCGCTCCTGCTTCAGCTCTACGTACCGGGAGTAAGAGACCCTGTAATCATATATCTTTCCCAGGGACAATTCGATGGTCCGGTTGGTTACACTGTCAAGGAATATCCGGTCGTGAGAGATGATCAGGACCCCACCGTTGTAACTGGCCAGGAAACTCTCAAGCCACTGGATCGATTCAATATCCAGGTGGTTAGTGGGCTCATCAAGTAAAATATAGTCGGGACGGCGCAGCAGGATCTTTGCCAGTTCAACACGCATTCGCCAGCCTCCGCTGAACTCATGGACAGGCCGGTCCATGTCCCTCTTCTCAAAACCCAGCCCGGTCAGCGTCTGCTCCACATCGGCATGGATGGTATGTCCCCCTTCGAGTTCGAACTGTTCGTTGGCATTGGAGAGCTCCTGGATCAGGGCGAGGTAGGAGGCCGAGTCGTGATCGGTTCGCTCCTCCAGCTCCCTGGTAATCTCAGCGATGCGCTTCTTGAGTTGAATCACTTCGGAAAAGGCATCCAGTGTCTCCCTGTAGAGGGTCTTGCCCTTGCTGTGTCTCATCTGCTGGGGCAGGTAACCAACCGTTTTCCCAGAGGTGACCACCACCTTTCCCTGGTCCGCCTCCTGTTTTGATGCAATCAGATTCAGGATGGTGGTCTTGCCTGCCCCATTGCGGCCCACAAGTCCTACCCTGTCTCCCGGGTTCACCTGGAAACTGATCCTGTCGAACAGGATAAATCCACCGAATCGTATGGTTATGCCATCTACCGAAATCATCTCTTCAAATCTTCCGGCGCAAAAATAGAACAATTCGCCGGGTTGATTATAGAATTGTCGTACAAAGTTAATTCTGATATATTTGCATCCTGAAAAACTTGAACATGGGCCGGAGAAAAAATTTACCTCTATTTGAGAGGGTAACCATTGAGAACATCGGGGCAGAGGGCAGATCCATTGCACGTGTAGATAACATGGTTGTATTTGTAAAAGAGGCCGTGCCGGGCGATGTGACGGACCTCCAGGTGTACAGAAAGAAAAGGAGCTTCATGGAGGCCAGGGTGGTAAAATACCACAGCTATTCTGACCAGCGTACCAAACCTTTTTGTGACCATTTCGGCGTGTGCGGAGGTTGCAAATGGCAGCACCTTCCGTATGACCGGCAGCTCTTTTATAAACAGCAGCAGGTGGAGGATGCATTCCGGCACATTGCGGGTGTTGAAATTCCCGAAGCGCTGCCCATCCTGGCCTCTGATCCGACCACCATGTACCGGAATAAGATGGAGTTCACCTTCTCCAACCACCGGTGGCTGCTTGACCATGAAGCAGCTTCGGAGCTCCCCATGGAACACACCAATGCAGTGGGTCTTCATGTACCGGGACGCTTTGACAAGGTGGTGGACATCGAAACCTGCCACCTGCAGGGAGACCCCTCCAACCAGATCAGGAACCACCTCAGGGAGGTTGCCCTTGAGAAGGGGCTCTCATTTTATGATCACCGCACCAACGAGGGATTGCTGCGCAACCTGATTATCCGGACCACCACACTGGGTGAGGTGATGGTGATCCTTTCGGTCCAGTTTGATCAGCCTGAGGTATATGAGGTGCTGGAGAGTATCAAAGAGAGGTTTGGCATAAGCCCTGACGGAGCTACTGGCGTGAGCCCTGACAGGGTTACTGGCGTGAGCCCTGACGGAGTTCCTGGTCTGAACGCTGACGGGACTGCCGGTCTGACCAGCCTGATGTATACCATCAACCCCAAAAAGAACGAAACGCTCTACGACCAGGAGATCATCACCTATGCCGGCCGCGACCACATCTTCGAAAAACTGGAGGAGCTCACCTTTAAGATAGGTCCCAAATCGTTCTTCCAGACCAACTCAACCCAGGCCCTGGAACTCTACCGGAAAACCCGGGACTTTGCCGGGTTGACAGGAAACGAGATTGTGTATGACCTCTATACGGGAACGGGAACCATCGCCAACTTCATGGCCCCCGGGGCGGGAAGTGTGGTGGGTATCGAATCTGTTCCCGAAGCCATTGAGGATGCCAAAGTGAATTCGGAGATCAACTCCATTGACAATACCAGCTTCTTTGCCGGCGATATGAAGGATATTTTCACCGGCGATTTCATCAGCGAGAATGGAAAACCGGATGTGATCATCACCGATCCTCCCAGGGCCGGCATGCATGCCAAAGTGGTGGAGCAGATCCTGAAGATAGCCCCCGGGCGCATTGTCTATGTCTCATGCAATCCGGCCACCCAGGCCAGGGATGTGGAGTTGCTGGGAAGTGCCTATGAAGTGAAGAAGATCCAGCCGGTGGATATGTTCCCCCATACACACCATGTGGAGAACATCGCGCTGCTTGAACTGCGACAGGTATTTACTTTACCGGAAGCCGTTCATCCGGCCACTCCTTCCTGAAATCTTTCCAGTACTGACCAATCGTTGATTTGATATCCCTCCTCAGTATCAGCAGTCCGAACAGGTTGGGAATGGTCATAATGGCAATGGTGATGTAAGAGAGGTTCCATACAATGGTGGTATCGGTGAAGGATGCAAGAAAGAATCCCACCACATAGATCATCCTGTAGAAAATAACATATTTGCTTCCAAACAGGTAGGTAACTGCCCTCCCCCCATAGTAGGACCACGATATGGCCGTGGAAAATGCAAAGAGCAGCAACCCGATGGATACAATATACTGTCCCCCGTCTCCCAGGATACTTCTTTTAAAAGCCTGGGTGGTAAGGGCCGCACTGTGAATAAGGGATCGCCCGGTAAAATAGACTTCACCCTCAGAAGCCTCAAGAGCGCTGAATTGCACCACACCGGCTTTAACGGGGACCGGCCCTGTATAGAGCGCTGTCCCACGGGTTACCTTTACATCCTCTGCAAATGACTCTGCATGAATCAGCGTGATCCCCTCTGTAACAACAAGACCATCAATCACCTGAAGCGTACCTGTATAGAGATTCAGGGTGGTGTCGTTGCTGAATGCCCTGCCAATAAGGGCCCTGTCCTTGTCATCCGATTCGGAGTAGACTCCATCAAGGACCTCAAGGTCGGCCTGCTGGAACCTGTTCTCCATCTTCTCATTCCAGACCCCTGACGACAGCAGCACAAGGCCGGTCAGCGTACAGATCACAATGGTGTCAATAAAGGGTTCCAGGATGGCTACCATGCCTTCGGAGACAGGTTCCTGCGCCTTGGCGGCACTGTGGGCGATGGGAGCAGATCCCTGTCCCGCCTCGTTGGAAAAGAGTCCCCGGTTCACCCCCTTGTTAAATGTGAATGCAAAACCGGCTCCAAGGAACCCACCCACAGCAGCGCTACCTGTAAAGGCATCGGTAAATATGGATCCAAGGGAGGGAAGGATGTTCTCATAATTGGTCGCGATCACCAGGATGGCACCAATGAGATAGATCAGGGCCATCAGGGGCACAAGCGTCGAGGTAACCTTCGCAATACGTTTGATCCCGCCGATAATAACCAGCCCCAGCAAAACGGCAAGGACCCCACCGGTAAGTGTGTGGTTAATCCCAAAGGAGGTGAAGAGCGATTCGGAGATGCTGTTGATCTGTGGCAGAGAGCCGGTTCCAAAAGAGGAGAGGATGGTGGCAAATGCAAAAAATCCACCCAGGATGGCACCGGTTTTAATGATCTTTCCCTTTCGGGTAGTGATGTTCATCCGCTTCTTCATGTAGTACATGGGGCCTCCCGAAATGGAGCCGTCGGGGAGGATGTCCCTGTACTTGTGTGATATGGTCACCTCAACAAATTTGGTAGTCATGCCCAGAAGTGCCGTAACCAGCATCCAGAACAAGGCCGCCGGTCCGCCCAGGTGTATGGCCAGGGCAACCCCGGCAATATTCCCGGTTCCTACCGTTCCGCTAAGTGCTGTTGTAAGTGCCTGGAAATGCGAGGTATCCCCCACATCTTCGGCCCGGTCATATTTACCCTTTACAATCCGGATGGCATGCCCGAAATACCGAATTTGAGGCAGGCCCAGGTAGAGGGTAAAGAAGACACCGGTACCAAGAAGAAAAAAGACGAACCACTGGTGACCACCCAGGTAATCGTTCGCAAACAGGAGGAATTCATTGATCTTTTGCATGCCCGCAAACCTACATAATGTTTTCTATGAAAACAAAACACCGGTTCTATTGACTAATATCTATGAGAAGAGTTTCAGTACGTCGGTGAGCTGTTCCATGGAGAATGGTTTGGGCAGGTAGGCGTCAAAGCCCTCCTGCAGGAACCTGGCCCTGTCACCCACCAGGGCATGTGCCGACTCGGCCACCACCTTGATGGAGGGGAACCGCTCCTTCATGATCCTCATGGTATCTGTACCGGTCAGAACAGGCATCTGCACATCCATAAACACAAGATCAGGCAGGGGACTCTTTTCGAGCAGTCTCAGGGCTTCATAACCTGATGTGGCTGTCACCACTGTATGTCCCAGACCCCTGAGCATCTCACAAAAAAGAACAACTGCATCTTTCATATCATCCACCACCATGATCGACAGGATTTTTCCCGGACCGGAGGCTTCATCAGAAAGAACCTCTTTTTGCTCTTCAAACCCTCTGTTCCGGGCTGATTTCACAGGCAATTCAACCTGAAAGATCGCACCCTCACCTGCAACAGATTCCACCCATATCCGTCCATCCATCATGTGAGCCAGGTTTTTACATATGGCCAGTCCCAGGCCGGTCCCTCCGAATTTTCTTGTATTGGAACCATCAATCTGCCTGAACTGATCAAAGATCAGCTCAAAATTTTCCTGTGCGATCCCAATCCCGGTATCCTCCACGAACAGGATCACATCTGCATCCGATGCTGCCCTTTTGCACCCAATGGTCACCGAGCCGTTTCTGGTAAATTTGATGGCGTTGTCCACCAGGTTTTTCATGATCTGGCCCAGCCGAACCACATCGGTCTCTATCTCAGTCTCGCCAGATTGCTGATCTATGAGAATATCAATGCCTGTTTTTCCAATCCGGTCCAGCTCATCCAATGCATACTGTTTCATCTCCTCAACAAGTGATGAAATCCTCAGTTTTCCGTACACAATGGGCAACTGGCCACTCTCGATCTTGGCCAGGTCAATGATATCAGAGATCAGGGCCATCAGCAATTCCGAATTCCTTACGATGCGCTGCACATACAGGGCCCTGGAGTCATCGGTGATCCCCTCATTCACCAGAAGGTTGGAAAACCCCACGATGGAGTTCATGGGTGTACGTATCTCGTGCGACATGTTGGCAAGGAATGCCGACTTCAGCTTATCGCTCTCTTCAGCCTTCTCTTTGGCCCTTTCCAACTCATGCATATCCTTCCTGTATCCGGTCACATCCCGCATAATGGTCAAAAAAAGGTCCTTCTCTCCCGGCTCACCAGGGATCAGCACATTTTTCGAGGAGATATGGAGGTACTCGCCCGACTTGTGCATGGCCCTGAAATCGACCGAAACACTTCCCTCCCTTAACAATCTGTCCCGAAATGTATGGGCCATATACCTGTCATCGGGATGGAAATTTCCCATAAAGCCCATCTCAAGGAACTCCTCCTGCTCATATCCAAATATGGAATAGAAGGCCGAGTTGATCACGATCACCTCCCGGTCCATCGAAAAAAGACCGATGGCATCATCAGCAGCTTCAAACAGGGTCCGGTACACCCTTTCGGTCTCCTTCCGTTCCGCCTCCTTCTCCTTACCGCTTGTGATATCTTTTGCTACAGCGACCACATGGGTTTTCCCGGTATGTTTAAAGGTGTGCGCAGTGATATCTATCCAGCGGTTTTTATCCTTACCGATCTGCATGTTCAGCTCCACCCTGCCAGATCCCTTCTCCATCACCTGTTTGAGAAACTCAGCTCTCCTACTCTTCATATCCTCCGGCACAATTGCCGTGGGGAGTAAAACCATCTGATCCTTAGATCTTACCTCAAAAAGTTTAAGCGCAGCCTTGTTGGCATCCACCACCTTGCTTGTCATTCCCTCCTGCAATTCCAGGATAACGATGGCTTCGTCCGTATTCTTGAAGACAAATTCAAATTTCTCCTTCTCCTGCAACTTGGCCATCATCTGCTTGTACTGTCCGGAGATATCGATGGTGATTCCTCCCACAGTTAATCCCTTTCCGTTCTCATCCCTCTGGGTAACCGTACCGCGGTTATAATACCACTGCCAGTTGCCCTGGGCATCCTTCACCCTGAACTCTATCTCATAAAGGGAGTCTTCATCAAGTATCAACCTGCGGATCTTGTTCAGGTTCTCCTCCGCATCTTCGGGATGAATGTTCTTGTAAACGGATGGTACTGAAGGGTCGAATTCCTCGGGTGTATAACCCAGTATCTTAAGCAGTGCAGGGCTCAAGAAAAGCTTTCGCACCTCATTATTCCAATGCCACCAATAGAGTCCCAGGCGTTCGGAACCTGCAACAAATTCTGCAGATGGGTTTAAAAATTCCCTGGGGATGATAGATTTTTTTGCCATAATTGTTTTGAGAGTGCTTAACCGGATCTATTAACAACGTTAAGCCCTGAAGGGTTCATTAGTTTTTGGTGATTAATTTGTGACCCCGGAGGGCTCAACGAATAGATCAGGTTATTATAAAGATAATACAATAAATGTGAACTTTAAACACCGGAACATGTTTCAACAATTAAACATTTCATGCAAGAGGTATTTTCTTTTCTCTCGGAGTTAAACCGGAACAACAACCGGGAGTGGTTCAACGAAAACAGGCAGAGGTACCAGGAGGCCCTGGAGCTTTTCCGGAGACTGGCAGGCTCGCTGATTGAGGGGATCTCCCTGTTTGACCCCTCCATTGCAGGGCTGGAAGCAAAGGATACCCTCTTCAGGATCTATAAGGATGTCCGCTTCTCAAAAGATAAAACGCCTTACAAAACCCATTTCGGTTGCTGGATGACCAAAGGGGGACGGAAATCGACCGATGCGGGTTACTATTTCCACCTGGAACCCGGAAACACTTTTATGGCCGCGGGTGTATGGATGCCGCCCAGGGAGCAACTGAACCTGATCCGGCAGGAGATCCTGTTCAATCCGGATGCATACCTTGAAGTGATCAATGATCCCGTTTTGAAGAGGGGATACGAACGGTCGGGCCGCGAAGATATGTTAAAAAAGGGACCGATCGGTTTTCCAAAAGATTTTGAACACCTCGAAGAGATCAAATACAAACACTATATCTTCTCAAAGCATTACAGGGATCCTGAGATTAAAAAACATGGACTGGCTGAAAAGCTTGTGGATGATTTCAAAGGATTGTCTCCCCTTGTGCACTATCTGAATCACGCCATGTCCTTTACTGGAAACGATTAACAACCCTCTTTTGCCTTGTGTGACTAAAGTTACAGTGAGTCTGTAAGGCTGGCCCTACTTTTGCGTCAGATTATAAACCAGACAGAATTTAAACAAAAAAACAGATAGACATGAAACTGGAACATTTAACAAACGAGACATTCAAAGAGAAGATCTTTAACTACGAAGCCAACAAAGATTGGAAATTCGAAGGAGATACACCTGCCATCATCGATTTTTATGCAGACTGGTGCCAGCCCTGTAAGGTGATCGCTCCCATCCTGGAAGAGCTGAAAGAGGAGTATGGAGAAAAACTCAATATTTTCAAGGTGAACACCGAGGATCAGCGCGAGCTGGCAGGAGTATTCGGCATCCAGAGCATCCCCTCCCTGCTCTTCGTCCCCAAAGAGGGACAGCCTCAGATGGCCATGGGTGCACTGCCCAAAGAGACCTTCAAACAAGCTATCTCCGAAGTACTGAGTGTAGCTGAGTAATTATTTATAAAGCAAAAAGAGATGAAAAAAGCAATATTGAGTTTCGCAGCCGTATCACTCCTGTTCCTATCATGCAACAGCGGATCCGCCACTTCACTGAACAACAGTTCGGATGAGACAAATGCAGCCAGTGTTGAGACTGGTTCAGTTGAGACAGCCATTGTGTCCGACACAAAGGGGTCTGAGTCAACCAGCGTTGGAAAACCTGTTAACCTTACCAAACAGGATTTCCTTAAAAAGGTGATGAATTACGAAAAGAACCAGACCGAGTGGGTCTATGAGGGAGATTTACCTGCAATCATCGACTTCTATGCAGACTGGTGCGGACCCTGCCGAAAGGCAGCCCCGGTACTGGAAGAGCTTGCCAAAGAGTATGAAGGTAAGATCCACATATACAAGGTAGATACACAGAAGGAGCAGGAGCTGGCCGGTGTATTTGGAATCCAGAGCATACCTGCCTTCCTATTTGTACCTCAGAATGGAAAACCCACCATGAGCAACGGCATTGCCCAGACCCATGAGGAGACCAAAGAGATGTTTCGCAAGATGATCGACGAAATCCTATTAGGCAAAAAGCCTGTTAGTTAGGTAGTAGTTGAGTAGTAGTTGAGTAGTAGTTGAGTAGTAGTTGAGTAGTAGTTGAGTAGTAGTTGAGTAGTTGAGTAGTTGAGAAGTCA
>JBDLIQ010000016.1:0-50130 GCA_039714775.1 Bacteroidota bacterium | reverse complement strand
GTGGAGCATATCGGAGTCGAACCGATGACCTCTTGACTGCCAGTCAAACGCTCTAGCCAACTGAGCTAATGCCCCAACGCGGGGCAAAATTAATATAAAATTTGCAAGTTCAAAACAGCTGATTGGCAGAATATTTGTTGTAATTTCAGTGTATGAAGATCTTTACGCTATTTCTTTTTGATATATAAGTTGTAAATTATTACTTTTAAAGCCCAAATTCACAATTGACTATGGAACTGAAAAAATCAAAAAACGTCGATCTGGAGAAAAGGAAAGGAATGTTCCTCGAGGTTGGACTGGTGATCACACTCTCCATCATCCTGGTCGCTTTTGAATGGACCAAGGGAGAAGATAAGGGGGATAATCTGGATGTGGTTCAGGCGATACAGTTTGAAGACGAAATGATGCAGATCACCCGCAGGGATGAGCCCAAGCCTGAGCCCAAGCCTGAGCAACCCAAGGTTGCAGAGGTGCTCGATATTGTGGATGACGATGTTGAGATCGATGATGATTTCGATTTTGATATGGAAGCCACGGATGATACCGAATACGATTTCGCCAGTATGATAGGGGATGATGAAGAGGAGATTGATGAAGAGGAGGTATTCTACATTGTGGAGGACATGCCTACTTTTAACGGGGGAGAGCCTGCTACTGAATTCAGGAAATATATTAGTCAGAACCTGAAATATCCCGAGATTGCCGCCGAGAATGGGATCAGCGGACGTGTAATCGTACAGTTTGCAGTGAACAAGGTTGGAAAGGTTGTAGATGCCAGGATTGTTCGTAGTGTGGACCCGGCCCTTGATAAGGAAGCCATCAGGGTGGTAATGGCATCACCCAAATGGACCCCTGGAAAGCAGCGTGGTAAGTCAGTAAAGGTACTCTTTACCTTCCCCATTAACTTTGTACTCCAATAGGATTTTGATCCATTGTTGAAAAAAGCCGGCTTCACACCGGCTTTTTTTGTGGGGATATGCTTTAAATTAGCATCATATAAAAATCTCGACCATGCGAAATATTCTGACAATCCTGTTGGCAGCACTGTTTTTGACTGGATGTGGATCCACCACAAAGAAGCTACAGCAGGGAAACTATGATGCTGTAATCGACAAGACAGTAAAAAAGCTGATACGCAATCCCAATGCCGATGATGCTGCCATGATGGACAGGGCATTCCACATGGGCAATGAGCGTGACCTGGAACGGATCCGTTACCTGGTTGCAGAGAATAATCCCGATAACTTTGATGAGGTTTTCAGGCGCTATAACATGCTAAAGGAGAGGCAGCGCAAGGTGCGTACTGTTACTCCCCTGCAGATAGATGGAAAAACTTACAGTTATGAGTATGTGGACTATAATGCAGAGATGATTGCCGCAAAAAAGAAAGCGGGGGATTTTTTCTACGACAATGGGAAAGGGCTTCTGGAGAATGCGCTTGTGAAGCAGGATTACAGGGATGCCTATTACCAGCTGATGAAAGCTTCAGAGTACAGCGGGGGACAATACCCCAACCTTGATCAGATGATCCACGATTCCCACCTGAAAGGGATCAGCAGGGTGATTGTTGAGGTGAGGAACCGGACTCCGCTTCAGCTACCCCCCCAGGTGGAGGAGGACCTGATCTCATTCGATACCCGGGGATTGGGAAATGAATGGGTGGAGTACCATTTCAAGCATGTGGATACGGGGATTACATACGATTATGAAGTGCTGGTAAAGTTGCTCTCCATTGCAGTCTCTCCTGATGAGGTGAAGGATACCGACGAGGTTTTCACAAAGAAGATCCCGGATGGATTTGACTATGTGCTGGATAACAACGGGAACGTGATGAAAGATACAGCAGGGAACGATATTAAGATCAAGAAGTATAAGGAGATTAACTGTACCCTGATTGAAACAGGGCAGTTTAAGGCTGTGGAGATCAAGGGCGAGGTGGAAATTTTAGCTATAAATCCTGAAAAGCTTATCCAGAAAGAGCCATTCGGGGCTTCAAATCAGTTCGAGCACTACTCCGCAAGGGCCATTGGTGACGTTGCAGCGCTAACAGCTGATGCCCTGGCAAAAACAGAGCAGGAGAGAATTCCCTTTCCCACCGATGTGGAGATGGTCATGACCTGCACTGAAACCATAAGACCTGCCATCCGAAACGCCATCTACGCAAACCGGCAGTACATTAAGTAAATAGCTTTTGGGAGATTATTGGGACCATAGACCCTATCCGGAGACCGCTATACTGGTGGGTGTGATCAGGCAGGAACAGTCCACCGAACTGGCGGATGAATACCTGGCCGAGCTTGCTTTTCTGGCCGAGACAGCAGGGGCCGAGACCAGGAAGGTGTTTACACAGCGACTCGAAGTTCCCCATCCAAAAACATTCATTGGATCGGGAAAGCTGTCCGAGGTGAGGGAGTATGTGAAGGAGGAGGAGATCGATATTGTAATTTTCGATGATGAGCTCTCTCCTTCACAGTTGAGGAATATAGAGCGCGAACTGCAATGCAGGATCCTGGACCGAACCAACCTGATTCTGGATATCTTTGCAGGCCGGGCGCAGACTGCCCATGCAAAGACGCAGGTTGAACTGGCCCAGTACCAGTATCTGCTTCCACGTCTGACCCGGATGTGGACACACCTGGAGCGGCAGCGTGGAGGGATCGGGCTCCGTGGTCCGGGTGAGACCGAGATCGAGACCGACCGAAGGATCATCCGTGACAGGATTGCAAAGCTGAAGGAGCAGCTCACCAGGATCGATAAGCAGATGGCGGTCCAGCGAAAGAACAGGGGAAAAATGGTGAGGGTGGCCCTGGTGGGTTACACCAACGCAGGAAAATCAACCCTTATGAACCGGCTGAGCAAATCAAAAGTATTTGCCGAGGACAAGCTTTTTGCCACCCTCGATACCACGGTCCGAAAGGTGGTGATCGAAAACCTGCCCTTCCTTCTCTCCGATACAGTTGGATTCATCAGAAAACTGCCCACCCACCTTGTGGAATCGTTTAAGTCGACCCTGGACGAGGTGCGTGAGGCTGACCTCCTGCTTCATCTGGTGGATATATCGCATCCTAACTATGAGGAGCAGATCGAGGTGGTGGAGGAGACCCTCAGGGAGCTGGGGACCGGTGATATTCCCACCATCATGGTTTTCAACAAAACCGATGTCCACAGCTATGTAAAAAAGGACGATGATGACCTGACTCCGGGAACAAGAGAGAACCTGAGCCTCGATGACCTGAAAAAGGAGTGGGCCTCGAGGGACAGGGAGGTGCTGTTTATCTCGGCCCTGAAAAAGACCAATATCGATGCACTGAAGGATCAGCTTTACCAGCGTGTAAAGGCGATCCATGTGAAGAGATATCCTTACAACGACCTTCTCTATTAGATTGATAGCGGCTTGTCTGCCAACAAAGGGATTCGCCTAAACGAGCCCCTTTTCTACCATGTATTCGGCGATCTGCACTGCATTCAGGGCAGCCCCTTTTCGGATCTGGTCACCCACACACCAGAAGGCGATTCCGTTGGGATTGGTGAGGTCCTTGCGGAGCCTGCCAACGAAAATATCATCTTTACTTTCAGAGCCAAGTGGCATCGGGTAGACCATGTTTTGGGGGTCATCTTTCAGTGAGACCCCTTCGGCAGCGGCCATGGCCTCCTTCACCTGGTTAAGGTCCAGCGCATCTTCGGTCTCCACCCAGATGGCCTCAGAGTGGTTCCTCATCACAGGAACCCTGACACAGGTGGAGCTCACATTGATGTCAGTATGCATAATTTTTCTCGATTCGTTGAACATTTTCATCTCCTCCTTGGTGTATCCGTTCTCTGTGAACACATCAACATGTGGAATGAGGTTCATCGCCAGCTGGTGCTGGAAGTGTTCCACGGTTACCGGGTCGCCTTCAGCGATTTGTTTGATCTGCTGCTGAAGTTCATCCATGGCAGCAGCTCCTGCTCCGCTGGCAGCCTGGTAAGTGGCGGCATGGACCCGTTTGATGGGGGAGAGGTCGTTGATGGGTTTGAGGCATACCAGCATCTGGATGGTGGTACAGTTCGGGTTGGCCACAATGTTCCGGGGGAGTGAATGCAGATCCCCGGGATTCACCTCGGGTACCACCAGGGGTACATCCTCCTCCATCCTGAAGGCACTTGAATTATCGATCATGATCGCACCATGTTTTGTAATGGCAGAGGCAAATTTCTTTGAGGTTCCACCACCGGCGGAGGTCAAAGCGATATCAATCTCTTTGAAATCGTCGTTTTCCTTCAGCTCCTTAACCGTCAGGGTCTCTCCCCTGAAGGTATACTGGCTCCCGGCACTGCGGGATGATCCGAACAGGACCAGTTCATCCAGCGGGAATTGTCTCTCTTCGAGCACACGCAGGAACTCTTGTCCCACGGCTCCGCTTACTCCTACTACAGCTACTTTCATGATCTTGCTTGTTAGATTATTAGCTGCAAAAATCACAATAATTTCTTGAAAAAAAAATAGTGTAATTCAAATAGAGGCCGATGAAACGAATATCTCCCTTAATTATCATACATATCATCCTGTTTCCCCAGCTGCTGTGGGCTCAGTACCATTTCGATTTCGAGAGTGGATTGCTACCGGATGAAGGGGTCAATCCCAACTGGAGCATGGAGCAGATCCCCGATGGACGGTGGGGATGTGATTCGCTGAATGCTTTGCAGGGGGTGCATTCACTTCATCATCTCTTTGATAATCCCGAAGCCGGATGTGACTATTTCGTCATTCACCATGAACCGGTAGATGTAAATGATTCTTTCTCCATCTCCTTCAGGGTCAGGCACGGCTTTCCTCCCAGTTCGGCCAACAACTGGCAGGTGGCCATCCTGGCCGAAATTGCCGGAAGCACCGATGGGGTTACTGATGGGATCACCGATGGGATTGTCGTGGGTGTAAACTTCAAAGGATCAGACGACCTGGTAAAAATCTGGAGGACCCATGGCGGGGTTGTGGAGGAGCTCAGCACCTCATCGGTTAATTACCAGGAGATGGTGGGAACAGAGATGGCCCCTCTCTTTAGGTTAACGTGGACCAGGGACGGGGGAGTGTTTCTGTTCCACTCGATTGATCCCCTCTCCGAACCTCTGCTTCTCTCGGCATCCTGTCGTCCGGGATCTCTGCCTGAAGGAAGGATGCTGGTGATCCGTCATGAATACAGTTCAGCCAGGGACAGGCATTTTTGGATTGACGAGATCAAGATGGATGGCCACTTCGTTGTGGATACCATTCCCCCTGAGATAACAAGCTGCAGTGTTGAAGGAGGCAACAGCCTGCGAATCGGTTTTTCGGAGCGGATCGTATTGCCCGAACCGGGGTCATTCCGGACCGGTCCTGTTGTGGTTCCGGGGGCTCCCCGCGAAATAGAGCAGATGGTTCCTGAATCGGTAACCGGCCGGGACAGTACCCTGCAGCTGTTTTTTCCGGACCCCTTCACCAACAGGGCTCCGATGGCACTCTATGTGAAGGAGGTGGCCGATTTGGAGGGGAACCTGATGACCGATGCGGTGATACGGTTTATGCGAAACGAGGCGGTCTGGGGGGATGTGGTTTTCAATGAGGTGATGTATGATCCGGAGCCACCTGTGGCAGATCTGCATGAAGAGTACGTTGAGCTCTTTAACAGGTCGGACTATCCGCTCGATCTGGAGGGGTGGAAGCTGACATCCGGGAGCCGGGAAATGCATCTGAATCAAGCTACCGGGGTTCACCTGGAGCCTGGAGCATATGGGGTGGTAGGTGACATCACCCTGCCGAATCGCGGGACCACCCTGGCCCTTTACACCGGCGAGGGTACCCTGGTGCATGCCGTAACCTACCGGTCTCCCTGGCCGGCCCCTTCGTGGAAGCTGGAGGGGGGCTGGTCGATTGAGGCAACAGATCCTGAGCTGGTGTGCAACATCTCTGCCCAGTGGGAGTTTTCGGTCGACAGGTCGGGAGGAACCCCGGGCAGGGTCAACAGCCTCGATGGGGAGCTGGCTGATTATGAGGTGCCGGTCCTTCTCTATTATGGATTCGGTGATTCTGCCACCATAAATCTCAACTATTCAGAGCCGGTCAGGTTTTTGGATGAGTCTGCAGGGCAGCTGATGATTCAGCCGGGGAGTGTGCAGCCGGAGTATGTGGCCCATGGCAGGCCCACCGGAGATGAGCTGGTTGTACAATTTTCCTCTGCGGCATTGTCCCTTCCTGCCTTTAATCTCAGGGTTCCCGGGGTGACCGATTGCCAGGGGAATCTCTCCCGCGATCGGGAGATCAGGGCGGGAGCATGCTCCCCTCCGGTTTCCGGTTCCATTCTGATCAACGAGATCATGTATGATCCCGCGGAGGGGAGTCCTGAGTATATTGAGCTCTACAATCCGGGAAGTCTCTTTATCGATCTTAAGGAGCTGGCGCTGGATGTTGTTGGGGAGGGAGAGTCGCCAGAGCGGTTAACGGTACTTTCTAACCATTCAAGGGTGATGGGTCCCGGGGAATATGTGGTGCTGACCCGTGATGTAATGCACCTGATGGATGGCTATAACCTGGAAGTTTCAGGGAGATGGGCAGGGGTTGATGATCTGAAGAGCCTGCCCAACAGCGGAGGATGGATCTACCTGTTGGATCGCTCGGGAAGCAGTGTGGACCTGGCCATATACGATGACCGGATGCATATGGAGCAGATCGATCTTTCCAGGGGAATCAGTCTTGAACGAATCTCCCCGGAAAGGTCAGGAGCAGTGTGGAATAACTGGCATTCGGCAGCCTCCATTGCGGGATATGCAACACCGGGCAGGGCCAATTCCCAGTCGCTGCCGGACCACGGACAGGGAGGGGTGCTTTCCCCTGAACCCCGGGTGATCAGTCCCGACAATGATGGATTCAACGACCTGCTCGGGATCACGATCACCACCATGGAGCAGGGAAGTGTGATCCGTTTGTGGATCACCGACCTGGAGGGAAACCTGGTCAGGGAGCTGGCCAATAACCACATTGTGGGACCTGAGGCAAGGTATGTGTGGGATGGCCGGACCGGGAACGGTTCAATGGCCATGGAAGGGATCTACGTGCTCCATCTGAAGGGAACCCATCCCGCTTCCGGTCTGGGCTGGAACAAAAAGGCGGCGGTTGGAGTTGTATACCGCTAGTGTCGTGTCATTGACAAGACACTGGCGTCATGCCATGACATGATGCTACTTGTGCTGAGAGGAAGAGATCCTCTTTAATTTGTTGCGGGTGAACAGAACAATGGGAACAGCTCCAAATCCCACCAGGGTAACTATCCTGAATGTAGGGATGAATCCAAAATGGTCAATGAGCGTTCCCACCAGGGGATAGATCATCACGCTCACAAAGAAATTGAGTGTCATGTAGATGGAGTTCACAAAAGCCTTTTTATCGGTATTCAGCTCCTGCACCGTGGCCAGCATAACCGAGGTGGGAGCGAACAGGAAAAAGCCCAGGGGCAGGAGAACAGGGAATATCCAGATCCCTTCCAGGCTGAGGAAAAGCCACGTAAGCAAAGGGGCGGTCAGGCTGACGATAAGCAGGGTGCGGCTCCTTCCCAGTTTATCACTGATGGTCCCTGCGAAGAGGGCACCCGCTGCTCCGGCAAGCTGAATGGCTGTCAACGCCAGCTCGGAAAAGTGGAGCGTATTGCCCTGTGCAGTCAGGAAGGTGGGAAGATAGTAGGTCACCGAGGCCCTCATACCTGCCTGGAAAAATGTGTATCCCCCTGTGAGTATAAATGCGGCAGAATAGCGCAGGAAAATTGTCCAGTAACTCCCCTCCTGGTGGTGGCGCGATGAGGTGGCCGGCCTGATATGGGCCTTTCTGAAATTGAGGGAGAGAACCAGGGAAGCAACAAAACCCAGGGGCATCATTTTCCAGGTACCCTCCAGCCCCCAGAGACTAACCACCCCGAGGATGATCAGTGGACCAGCTGTTCGGGCCAGCTCTCCGCCTACCATGTAGTAGCTCATTCCTTTGCCGGTCCGGGTTCCGGACAGCTCCCTGACGATCACCGGGGTGGGGATGTGCCAGAGGGTGGAGCTGACGCCCGAAAAGAAGAGGATGACAGCCAGGAAGGTGTAACCCGGGGCTACTCCGATCAGGCTCATAGAAAGGGCAGTGAGTGCCGGGGAGAAGATCACCATGTAGCGCATTACAGGTCGCTCTGCAATGATACCGATAAATGGATTGAACAGGGATGGAATGCGCTGGATCACGGCCAGCATGCCGGTCATCCCGTAACTCATCCCGAGCTTCTCAATGATCAGGGGCAGGGCAGGAGCAAGAAAAGAGGTGTAGCAATCGTGCACAAAGTGTGCTGCTGAAATGGTGAATACCCTTCCTTTTTGAAATCCCTCCTCTCTCTTCCCCATCTGATATCGATTACTCCGAGATCAGTCTGATGATCAGCTTGGTGAGTTTCGGGGCTGCTTTTGCCGCTGCCTCCATGACATCCTGGTGGGTCAGTTTCTGGATCTTTCCCGGCACTCCAAGATCGGTGATCACCGAGACTGCGAAGATCCTGATGCCCATCTGGTGTGCCACGATGGCTTCGGGGACGGTGGACATGCCCACGGCATCACCTCCAATAATCCGAAAGTACTCATACTCTTTTGGGGTCTCCAGGGTAGGTCCGGTCACACCCACGTAACACCCTTCCTGAATTGAGATCCCGAGTGCATCTGCATGCGATTTGAATTGCTCAATAAGCTGAGGGCTGTAAGTCTGGCTCATGTCGGGGAAACGCGCTCCGAATTCAGGCTCATGCTTTCCAAGCAAAGGGTTGGGCATGGTATTGATGTGGTCGTTGATGACCATGATGTCTCCTATTTCAAAACCGGGATTCATCCCGCCTGCAGCATTTGAAACAATCAGGGTCTTGATGCCAAGATACTTCATCACACGTATCGGGAAGGTTACCTCCTGCATGGAATACCCTTCATAAAAATGGAACCGCCCCTGCATCACCAGGACCCTTGTTCCCCCCAGGGAGCCGGAGATCAGTTTGCCATCGTGTCCCTCCACGGTCGACACAGGAAAGTGGGGGATCGATTCATATGCTACCGATACCGCCTCATCGACCTGGTCCACAATTCCGCCCAGACCTGATCCCAGGATGATGGCTGTTTCGGGTGTCTCCTTAATCTTCTCCCTGATAAAGGAGGCTGCCTCGTTTATTGCTTGTAACATAGCTGTTGATTTGTTTGTCAAATTCTTCCTGATCATCGTTGAGGAACTGCACCCGGACAGGCACTGCATACATCGCCATTTTAATGGGTTCGGGCAGCTCCAGCTCACGCAACTTAACCGCATCCTTTTCGGTGGTAAGAATCAGGATCTCCGCGGTCGAACCATCCAAATCATTGGCGATTGAACCCTCTACCTCAATCATGGCTGATTGGATGCGGTCCACATCCTTTGAGGTATACCTGTGATGATCGCGGAGCCTTATCTCCCGGATGTTGTCAGAGATTCTCCCGGCATACTCCCTGAGGGCACCCGGATTGGCGATGCCGGAAATGAGTACCACTCCGCCTGCATGATCCCGGGTTTGGTTCACCCCATCTGGCTGAACATCCGGGAATACCGGATAGAGAGCGGCATACCCGATGGTGGTAAAGAAGAGGTGCTGCCCGATGTCCAGTCCGATCTGGTTCACATATTCGCGCATTTCAATGGGTTTCATCTCTGCCGGAGATTTGGAAACCAGGATCATATTGGCCCGGTTCCGGTTGATGGCAGGTTCCCGCAATCTTCCTGCGGGGAGCAGGTGGTCGTTGAGGATGGGGCGGTTGTAGTCGATCAGCAGGATGGAGTAGCCGGGCCGGATGGAGCGGTGCTGGAAGGCATCATCAAGGACGATCACCTCCAGGGATGGATCCTGTTTCATCAGCTCCCTGACTCCGTTAACCCTTTTCCGGTCAACAGCCACGGTAACCCCAGGGAACCGTCTCTTCATCTGGGCCGGTTCGTCACCGATCTCCCCGGTGGCCGGTTTGTCCGAAGCGATGCGGAAATCCCGGGTCTTTCGCATGTACCCCCTGCTGAGGGTGGCAACGGAGTATCGATCCTTAAGGAGTTCCACAATGTACTCCACATGGGGTGTTTTACCGGTACCGCCCACAGTGATGTTACCCACCGAGATGGTGGGGATATGGAACCCGGTTGCTTTGATCAAGCCGTTGTCGTAGAGGCTGTTCCTTATCCATATACCCAATCCGTATAACCAGGAAAAGGGGAGCAGGATCACACTCCAGTTCATCAGGGGAAGTCTCTTCATTGGTTAGTGCAGCTCAATCTCGAACGGCATGATGGCCTGAACACCATGCATTTCACCGATTTCTTTAAGGGTTCTGTAATGGACATAGAGATCGCCCAGCTCCTGTTTGATGGCCCGGGAGCTTCTTGCTGTGGCTCCTCCCTTAAGCTCTTTCATGATCATGGTGAGCGGGTCTTCCAGGGTGGGGAGCGACTGGATGCGGTAGATCTCAAGGCCGGCCATCTCGGCCGCTATCTCTATGGATCGCTCCAATCCCCCGAACATATCGATCAATCCATTATCAAGGGCATCCTCTCCTGCCCAGACCCTGCCACCCCCGATGGCATCCACCTCTTCGAAGGTCATTCCACGCCCCTGTGCAACAACATTCACAAAAGCCTTGTAGGTGTCATCAACCATGCGCTGTACATACACTTTTTCGACGGGATCGAGGGGATCCATAATGGTAAGCATATCTGCATGCCTGTTGGTTTTTACCACATCGGTAGTTACCCCCAGTTTGTTATTCATCAGCTCCTGCATGTTGGGTAGCGTAAATACCACGCCAATAGAACCGGTGATGGTCCCAGGACTGGCCAGGATGGTGTCGGCGGGGGCTGCAATGTAGTAGCCGCCCGATGCGGCCACATCACCCATGGAGGCAACAAGGGGCTTCTCTTTGGCTGCCAGCATGGCTTCCCGGTAGATCACATCGGATGCAAGGGCACTGCCTCCTCCGGAATTTATCCGGAATACAATGGCTTTTACCGATTTGTCACGCCTGGCTTTGCGAATGGCCCTGGCAATGCGCTCGGAACCGATCATGCCCTCCCCGGCATTTCCATCCACGACGGTCCCCATGGCATAGATTACCGCAATCTTATCCCGGCTGTACTCTTTTTTCTCTTCTGCCGGCACATCTTTATATTGTTTCAGCGAGATGGACTCCAGGTCATCTTCCTCCTCTACACCCATCTTTCCTTTGATCAGGCTGAGCATCTCATCGTAGTAGATAAGGCCGTCGATCATTCCGGTTTCCACCAGCTTGTCAGCATCAAGGGTGGTGAGCTGATCGGCAATCCGGTTCAACTCCTCTTCCGGGATCTGGCGGCTTTCTGCGATGTCCCCAACGATCTTATCCCAGACAGCACCCATGTAAGCTTCAATCTGCTCCTGGTTCTCCTTGCTCAGATCCTCCCTGGTGAATCGTTCAGCGGCACTTTTGTAGGATCCATGTTTAACCACCTGCATGTCGACACCTGCTTTCTTCAGGGCATTCTTATAGAAATTGATCTCAGCGCTCAACCCGGTAAAAAGAAGCATCCCCTCCGGAGTCATGAAAACAGTATCGGCAGCTGAGGCCAGGTAATAGGACTTCTGGGAATAGACATCGGCGTAGGCATAGATAAATTTTCCGCTCTCTTTAAACTCCAGCAGCGCATCCCTGATCTCCCCAAGTGTGGCAACCCCGGCAGAGACATTGCCGAGTTTCAGAAAGATGCCCTTGATCTTCTCATCAGCAGCAGCTTTGTCCAGGTCCTTCAGGATCTGGTTCAGTCCCATCATATCTTCACTGTATGGATTGCCTGACATGAACCGGGAGAGCGGATTCTCATCGGAGCGGTCAGCGATGGGTGCATTAAATTTGGCAAGAAGCAGGGAGTTTTCGGTTACTTCCGGCACCTCTTGTGATTTGGAGACAGCTACGATCCCGGCAAAAATAAGCACAATCAAAAGGGTCATGATCAGGATCCCAACTATGGTGGCGAGCAGACTGCTCAGGAAATTTCTCATATTTCAGTTTTTTGAAGCAGCAATTTACTAATTTTAAGAATGTCAGCACAACAAAAAGGGACCATTGCATGCTTTTCACTGGGGAGCAACCTGGGTGACCGGAGCGGGAACCTTGAAGCTGCCAGGCGGCTGATGGGGGAGCGGATGGGAGCTGTTGAGAGGGTGTCACAGGTTTATGAAACACCACCGTGGGGGTATGACAGCGGACACGCTTACTACAACTGCTGCCTGACGATCCGGACCGAAATTGAACCCCTGCTCCTGATGGAGATGGTGTTGAAGATCGAGAGTGAACTGGGAAGGAGCCGGAAAGCGGAGGGTTATGCTGACAGGAGCATCGATATTGACCTCCTGCTGTTTGGCGACCTGGTGATGGATCATCCCCGTTTGACCCTTCCCCATCCCCGGATGGAGGTACGGAGATTTGTACTGGTCCCGCTGGCTGAGATTCTCCCCGAAGCAATCCATCCGGTTTTGGGCCGCTCCATTGCCGAATTGCTTAACCAGTGCGAGGACCCTTCAGAAATCAGCCCTGTTTAAACAGCAACCCTTTCCAGAACATGTAGAAAACCGTATAGATGACCGACCATCCCAGGTTGGAGATAACCAGGCAGGTAAATTTTACTTTGCTGGTCCGGTAATACCTCACCACAAGAAAAGTTCCCACGGGGATGGAGAGCAGAAGGGGGGTGGTAATGGCAATTCCTAACAATCCGTATTGTTGTTTGATCCGGATGATCCTGCGGTTCTTCCTGGTGAAGATCTTTTTTTTCCGGCCCTGGTTTTCAGAACCGGATCGTTTTTTTCTGAAAACACGGCCCCACCATGTGATCAGCTTCTCTGACAGGAATGCAAAGAACCAGATCCCCAGCAATCCGCCCACGTTGGTCCATAGAATGGTTTCAAAAAAGTTGAACCTGAACTGCAGGATAGCCAGCGGGAATGTCATGGCAAATTTGACCGCACTGGAGAGTATGGCAACTATAATCTGAATCACCCGGTATCAAATAATCAAACCTTCGTCTGCAAAACTAAAGTAAGATTTATCTGCGATGATCACATGATCCAGAAGTTTAATTTCGAGCATTTCCGCTGCTTTTTTCAATTTTTCGGTGATTTTCACATCCGCATCGCTGGGCTGGTTGTTGCCCGAAGGGTGGTTGTGACATACGATGATGGAGGATGCCAGGTTGTCCAGTGCTTTTTTCAGGATGATCCTGGTATCGATCACTGTTCCCGACAGCCCCCCCTGGCTCACCTTGAACCTTCCGAGGATCTTATTGGCCCGGTTCAGCATCAGGAGCCAGAACTCCTCATGGTCCAGATCTCCCAGCAGGGGGTGGAAAAGGCTGAATACGGTCTCACTTGATTTTATCGGGGTCTTTTCAGGCTGGTGCATCCCCGCCCTTCTCCGGCCAAGCTCCATGGCTGCCATCACAGAGATCGCCTTTGCGGGTCCCACCCCTTTGATCTTAAGCAGATCGTTAACAGATTGCCGGCCCAGTTCATGGAGGCTGTTTCCAACTCCTCGCAGGATCTTCCTGGCCAGCTCTACAGCTGTTATGTTTCTTGTTCCGGATCCAACAAGGATGGCCAGCAGCTCTGCATCGGAGAGGTACTGGATCCCGTTTGCCATGACCTTCTCCCTGGGCCGCTCTTCCACTGCCCAGGTTTTCATTGAGTGTGACTGATAGGAATTCATATCGGGTGTTTACCTGTTTATGTGCCGGACAGGTTCTTATCGGTTAACTAGCCTGCCCTATTTAGTTAATTAGGACAGGAAAACACCTCCGATATGCATGTTGAAGGAAATAAAAAAGGCCATCCGCTGTTGTGGATGGCCTCTGAATTATCTGGAATGTGACGCTTTTTATAAGCTGTTCACGTGTTTTGCAAGCTTGGATTTGAGGTTCGATGCCTTGTTTTTGTGAATCACATTGTTCTTGGCAAGCTTATCAAGCATAGATACAACTCCGGAATACTGCTCTGTTGCGGCCTCCTTGTCGGAAGTCTCACGCAATTTTTTCACAGCGCTCCTGGTTGTACGGGCGTAATACTTGTTTTTTGTACGCCTTGTTTCGGTCTGCCTGATCCTCTTTTTCGCTGATAAATGATGTGCCATATCGCTTTTTAATTTATTTCGGGTTGCAAAAATAGTGATTAATTCCAATGTTACAAACTATTTACACAGCTTTTTAGTGCTCACCAGGATGGCAACCAGATTAAATATGAAAATCAGGGTAACCAGCACCAGGGCAGTTCCATAGATGATGCCATGCAGTGATGAAGATATATCAAGGCTCCAGGCAGTGGCTGCACGGGCAAACTGATTGGTAAGAATCCCGGTAACCACAAGAGAGATCCCGGTAACAGCCACCAGGAGGATCAGCAGCAAGGCTATGTAGGGACGGCTGATCTCCCTGTAATGAAACCCAAGTTTATTGAGCCTTATGATCTTTTGTGAGGAGCGGCTGATCATCAGTTGCATACTTAGCAGGAATACCAGGAAAGCCAGTCCGATTATGATACTGGCAATCACCACCAGGAAGCTGATGATAAATTTCAGGATGATGTTCATCCTGCTGCTTTTCAGTTTTTCCCTGATGGTATCATATCCCCGTGCTTCGATGAACTTAATGATGGCAGGATCGGTGGGGTCTTTGGAGACAAGGATGAGCCTGGAGGGATCGGCCTTGTCAAAGTACCCGTAATGGTCATTGGCCCAGGTAAGGAAGTCAAAGGGGACCAGGATGGAGTGGATCCGGTTGCTGAATCCGACAATCCGGCCCGGGTAGTTGTCACGGACCCCGCCTGGCCCGGATAACCTGATTCTGAAATTGACCATGGAGATCACCCCTTTGGGGATCTGGGGCAGGCCCTGGCTCTGGGCAAATCCAAAATTGTAGAGGTTGAGGAAATCCTGGGGAATGATAATCGGAATGGTCCCCTCCTCCGGGTCCCACCTCCACTCCTCCGATTTAATGTCGATGTACTGGTCTGGAATTGCTTCAAAAAAGAGCTCGGAATAGAAACCCGGAATCTGGTCGCTCTCTGCAAACCCCCTGACGGGAAATTCATTGGAGATAAAAGGGGCCACCTGGTCCGCAAAGGGTTGGTGGCTGAGCTCCTCGATCTCCTCCGGTGTGAAGCCTGTTCCCCCCAGTCCGAAGGTCTGGCCGATGTTCACCTTCTTGTTTAAAACAATGTACTCGGGATCGAGCAGGTCACGGTTCTCGGAAAGAACATTCCGGATCTCCAGGTAGAACTGGATTCCGGCCAGCAGCAGCACAAATCCTGCCATGGTACCAAGGAATGCCCAGAGCAGGTGGGCCCGGCTGTGATCTCTCCACAATATGGCATAGAGCTGGTTCATAGCTTCCACCTTTTCTCAATGACCGCATCTTCCATGGCATTCAGCGAAGTGAGGATCAATCCGGCATGCTGTTGTTCACACTCCTCCCTGATCAGCTCCAGTGCAATCATGCTGTTCTCCCTGTCGATGTGGCTGAAGCACTCATCTGCAAGCAGGAAATCAAACGGCTGACACAGGGCCCTGATAATGGCAATGCGCTGCTGCTGACCAAAAGAGAGGATCCCGGCCGGTCTGTCCAGAAACGCCTCCACCCCAAGTTTACGGGCCATCTCCCGGATCTCCTCCGGCGATTTGTGCTGTGTAATGGAGTTTTTCAGATGGATGTTATCCAGGGCTGTCAGCTCATCGAACAGCTCCAGCCCCTGGAAAATGAACGAGAGTTTTTGCTTGCGGATAAGGGCCCAATCCTTGCTTGAGAACGCCCCGGTATCCTCTCCATCCAGGATTACTTTCCCGCGGTAGTCCTTCCTGATCCCGTAGATCACCGACAGCAGGCTGGTTTTTCCTCTCCCCGAAGGGGCTTCAACCAGGTGGCTCTCTCCTCCTTCAAACGCTACAGAGGGTGCTTCCCATATGCCGGAAGTGCTCCTTTGCTGTTCCAGCAGGGGCAACGGGATCATCTTTTCTAGCCGAATGGTCATCAACAGCTCCTTACAAATTGGATTGGGCTTAGTTCCCGGATTCGGTTATCTTCAGGATGGTATAGAGGCTATTTTCACCAGGCTTGTTGGTCTTCAGGGTCATCATGCTCTGCTGATCTCCTGCAGAGATCCCGAAATAGTCAAAGGGGTCTGTCACCTGTTCGATCCACTTCTTCTGCTCCGGTTTTTGCTTAAGCAACTCCTGGACCATCACGGGATAACTTTCCATGTCAAGGTTCATGTACATGCCCATTGAGCCATCTGCAAAATCGTCAAAACGGGAATCGAGGAGTGACCTGTCCAGCTCCCCGTCACTCACCTCATCCTTGTACCCTTTTACGTTTGTGATTACCCAGGTATCGTTGACGATCCCACTGTAAATTTCGGTTCCCTGGATATTGATCACAAAGAAATCACCCTGCTCTTCAACCGGAACCATTCCCTCTACCGTCTCCATCAATTGCTTCTGGATCTCGTCAGAATATACACCGAAACCAATAAATAGCTCCACGGGAATCATCGCTTCACCTTCCAGTGCATTCACGGCCAGGGTAAATTCGCCGGTGAAGGCATTCAGCAGCTCTTTGGACGGGATCCCTGTGGCATTCTCCACCTTGTCGCCCACCCCACCCAGGTCTGAAGGTGCATATTTCTCCATCAGCGCCTGCAATTTCTCCAGATCCATGGAGACAGCCAGGGCAACCAGCAGATCTCCGCCGGGAGCCATTTTCAGAATGTCCTTGTTCAGGGAGGGGTTCATCACAACCACCTCATCAATGTTTTTCTGAACCTCTTCGCTCAGGTTTGTCTCTCCGGAGATGTACATGGCCCCGTCTGCAAAATCACAGTAGATGTGGGAGTAGTTGTTTGTGAGGCTGACCGGCAGTTCGTTGATCTTCTCTTTGGCGAATTGCTCCACAATTTTTTGCATGTCACCGGCCGAAAGCCAGAGGTTGATGTCTTTCAACTTGCCCTGGTAATCCTTGAAATCCACCAGGCTGACTATCGACTCCTCCTTCACGGGATGGAACATCCAGTCCAGACTGGCTGTCCAGTACGACTCCTCAAATTCATTGGAATCGGGTGATGAAAGTACAACCATCTGCTCCTGGTTCCAGGCAATGACTCCCTCGTTGTCGGGCCGGTAGTATGTATACCCTTCCATTTCGGTGAAATCGGCTGTGGCCTCCTCTTTGATCCTGTTCAGTGTAGATTCAAATTTTTCAACACTCTTCATTCCGGCTACTACACCGAAAACCGGGGCCTCCTCCTCCATGGTCATAAAAACATGGGCGTATTCATTCAGCATCAGGCCTGTGCTGAGCGGATCCTCCAGGATCATTTTCCAGATCTCATATTTTGCCTTCTGCTTAAGGGCTTCAAAACTATTTAGCTTGCCCTTGGTGTGTATCTGCATGGGGTCCAGGGAGAGCACGGCAATGGCATCATCCGGGATGCTTTTTGCGAAATCGGGGGTTGTTTTTGAACAGGAGGCAAGGGCCAGTCCTGTAATCACTGCAATGAGTAATAGTATTTGTTTCATCAGAAAAATCAGTTTAAAAAGAGCTGTAAATATACGCCATAAAAATTTCCGGTATATGAAAAATAACGATAAGAGTTCAGGGAGATTATATCAATTCAAAAAAATCTCTCAAAAATACCACCGGACTCCCAGGTATCCTTCAAAACAAAACCGGGTATCGCCCGGACCGATGATTTGAAAACCAGGTGCAATTTCAGCAAAAACTTCAAGGGGAACGGGCTGGAAAAAGTATGCCGCACCTACCGGTACACGAACCGAGACACTGAAATCTGAAATAAAGCCCAGTCCGAATCCTGCTCCGAAATAGGGCTTCAGAATATCCTGCTCCACATTAAAGGACCATGGATGAAACAGGTAATCAGCATTGAAACGCAGGTGGTCCTCCACTCCAATGCGGTAACCAAAGGCGGCATCTACCGCTATCTTCTCACCGGTCCATAATTTTGCACTGACACCGGTTGGATTACCCAACATCACACCCAATCCAAAATTGCTTTTTTGCGAAAACGCGTTTACCGACAGAAGCAGGGTGCAAAGAGCCAGGATGGATCTCTTCATCAAAAATACCAGCGGGCACCGATGTAGCTGCTCCACCGGAAATGCAGATCCCACGGACCTATAAGGTCCATTGCAGGAGCGATTTCTGCAAATGCCTCAAGGGGGATTGAGTGAAAATAGTAGCCAACTCCACCTGGAGCACGTGGGTAGATGCTGACATTGTTAACATATCCGGAATAGACACTCATTCCAATACCCGGGCCGAAATAGATTTTCATCATATCCTGGGCCACATCGAATGACCAGAGGTGGAACAGGAAATCGGCGTTTGTGTGAAATCCGCCATAGGTTCCTAAGTCAAGACCTACAGCAGCATCGAAAGCAGTGGTCTCACTGGTCCACAGTTTCATACTAAAATCAGCTGTGGTTCCCAGGATCGCACCTATACCAAATCCGCTGGTCTGGGAAAATGCAGTCATTGAAAGAACGACAGCAAGGGAAACAAGAATTAACTTTTTCATAGTGTGGTTTTTTGAAGTGATTGCGAATTAAAGGTATATAAAATATCATTCATTTCTCAACCATATGTTAGATACATATATGCTGAATTGTTCATTTCGTCAGTCCAGCTCCCGGTGCCAGAGGGTGATGCGGACACCCTGGCTCTCCCTCAGATGTGCCGCCAGCTTTTCGGCACAGTATACCGAACGGTGTTGCCCTCCTGTACATCCGAAGCTGACCATCAGGTGGGTGTAGCTGCGCGCTTCATATTTATCCACCGACATATCCACCAGCGAGGTGGCACTGCTCAGGTATTCACTTACATCGTCCTGCTGATCCAGGAAATTCACGACCGGTTGATCCTTCCCCGTCAGACTCCTGTACTGCTCCAGTTTGCCGGGATTGGTAATGACCCTGCAATCAAATACATATCCGCCTCCGTGACCGCTTGAATCTTTAGGGATCCCGTGCCTGTAACTGAAACTGTTTATCGAGACAGTCAGCGTCGATTTCCGGTCCCCTTTGTCTTTGAACCGTTTCAGCTTCGGTGCGGCCAGCAGTTTTTTAAAAACCTTAAGCAGGGTGGGGATCTCTATGCTGAACTCAACATTGTTCAGGATCCATTTCAGGTCATTGAGTGCATAGGGAATGCTCTGGAGGAAATGGGTCTTCTTTTCGTAGAAGCCCCTGAAGCCGTAGGCACCCATGGCCTGCATAATCCGGATCAGCACATAGGCATAATACGATTCCCTGAAAGCTTCAGCATCCACACCGGGATAGCTGGATAGTCCGCCGATATAGTGCTCCAGCAACTCCTCTCTTACATCGGGCGGGATATCGGCCTTTGAGTCGTACAGCAGTGATGCCACATCGTATTGCATGGCCCCTTTTCGTCCCCCCTGGTAGTCAATAAAACAGGGTTTTCCGCCTCTGATCATGATGTTTTTGGACTGAAAATCACGGTAGAGGAAGTAATTTGTATCCTGGGCAAGCAGGTATTCGATCAGGGTGTTGTAGTCGTCCTCCAGCTGCTGTTCACTGAATGGAACACCAGCCAGTTTCAGAAAGTAGTATTTGAAATAACTCAGGTCCCACTGCATGCTCTGCCGGTCAAAGCTGGAGCGGGGATAACAGACCCTGTAATTGAGTCCTTGTGAGCCGGTCACCTGGAACCTTTGCAATTCGGTCAGCACCTCTTTGTAGATCGCCTTCAGCACCTCCGGGAAGTTTCCGTTATCCCTGACACTGACCAGGTAATCAAACAGGGTGGTATCGCCCAGGTCCTCCTGCAGGTAGGCATTGTTATCCAGGTCGGCCAGGTAAATCTCCGGGACAGTCAGCCCTTTGGAGTGGAAATGCCTGCTGAACTCAATGAATGCTTCGTTCTCCTCCCGGTCCAGGTTGATGGCCCCCACAGCGGTCGATTCGGTCCCCGCAATCCGGTAATACTCCCTGGGTGATCCCGAGGCCGGCAGCCTGTTGATGGAGATCACCCGCTCCCCGCACCACCTGTCAAACAGGTCATACAGCAATTCTAATTTGGTCTGGCTCATCTGGGGTAAAGATATCCATTTCCGGAAAGCGGAATTCAGTCGTTTTTTAACATATTTCATCATCCTTTCAGATTAATATCCTGCCGGGTCATTGCACTTGAATGACAGATTTCTTAACTTGAGGAATTCTCAAAAAAAAACTACCATGGAAAAAAGTGAAGTTTTATTGCGTGTTAAGAACGTAGTAAGCAGTGTGCTTAAAACCGAACCTTCGGAAATTACCGATCAGGCCAATTTTGTTTTTGATCTGGGCGCCGATTCCCTGCAGAGTGTTGAACTGGTGGCCGGATTTGAAGAGGAGTTTGATATAGAGATGGACCAGGAGGGGGCGTTGGAAGTTCAAACAATTGATGATGCAGTGAACTTCATTTCCGGATATCTATAGGGTTTTCCCATATAAAGATTATTCATATATTTAATCAACTACTCCAACAACAGTGAAAGAAACGTTACTGAAATTGCGTCAGAAAAATCTGGAGACGATTTTTCATCCAACCTCCATTGCCGTTATCGGTACCAACAAGGTAAAAGGGAGTGTTCCTCACGATATCCTTGACAACATCCTGAAATCGGATTTCAACGGAATTGTATATCCTGTCAGCCCCAGGGAGAAGAGCATCAAGGGGATCAAAGCTTATAAATATGTGATCGATATACCTGACGAGGTAGACCTGGCAGTGCTGGTCTTCCCCAGTCCGGTCTGTCACCTTGCCCTGGAACAGTGCGGGCAGAAGGGGATAAAATCGGTCATTATCATCTCGGCCGGTTTCAAGGAGATCGGGGAGAAGGGTCTTGCCAGGGAGCAACAGCTGGTTGAGATTGCCCGGAAGTATGACATATCATTTATCGGACCCAATTGCCTGGGGGTGATCAACACGGTTCCTGATGTAAAGCTGAATGCCTCTTTTGCCAGGGAGATGCCGGATCAGGGATCCATTGGATTTCTCTCCCAGAGCGGTGCCCTCTGTACGGCTGTTCTGGATTATGCAATTGCCAAACACATTGGTTTTTCCAAGTTCATCAGCTTTGGAAACAAGGCAGATATTACCGAGATCGATCTCCTCTACTACCTGGCGGATGATGATCAGACCAAAGTGATCCTGATCTACCTGGAGGAGGTTACCGACGGCAACGGCCTGATGAAAGCTGCCAGGGAGGTGATTGCCAAAAGCGGCAAACCCATTCTTGCCATAAAATCGGGAAGAACCGAGGAGGGTGCCTCGGCAGCAGCATCACATACAGGTTCACTAACTGGTAAAGATGAGGTGTGCGATGCTGCCTTTGAGCAGGCCGGTATTATTCGGTGTGATCACATTGAGGAGATGTTCAACAAGGCCATCGCGTTTGTCTACCAGCCGGCTCCGGTCTCTGAGAAGGTGGCCATCATCACCAATGCCGGAGGGCCTGGTGTGCTCACCACAGATGCAGCCATTTCGAGAGGGCTGAAGCTTGCAAAGTTCTCGGAGGAGACGACAAAAGTCCTGAAGAGGGCCCTTCCTTCAACAGCCAACATCAATAACCCGGTGGATGTGATTGGCGATGCCAGGGCGGACCGTTACATTGCGGCGATCAAGGCTGCTTTTAATGATGATGATGTGGCCGGGATCTTTGTGATCCTCACCCCGCAATCGATGACCGATATTGATACGATTGCCGAAGAGATCACATTGATCGCCGAAGGACAAACCAAACCGATCTATACCTCTTTCATGGGAGAGAGGGATGTGGCCTCGGGGGTCAATACACTTCAGTTGCACAAGATCCCGCACTACACACTGCCCGAATCGATGTGCTCGGCCTTTCAGGCGGTTCACCACTTCAATAAAAATCTGAAATTAAAAATTCTCAGTGAGCCGGATCTTGATCATATCAGGCATGAGGTGGCCCGGAATCTGATGAACAGGGTACATGCCAACGGAAGGAGCCATATACCGGAGGTGGAGACCATCGAAATCCTGGAAACCTATGGATTGCCGGTTCCACGCGGAAAACTTGCCGGATCGGTCGATAAGGCCAAAGCCATTGCCGGAGAGATCGGATACCCGGTTGTGTTGAAGGTGGTCTCCGATCAGATTCTCCATAAGTCAGAGGTGAAAGGCGTTGAACTGAATATCCCGGATGCTGCCGGGTTGGAGGACGCCTGGAAAAGGATCCATGATAACGTCAGATCCAAAGTGCCGGATGCGGTTATCCGGGGGATCTATGTGATCGGTATGATCACCGGATCCGAAGAGCTCATCCTGGGGATTAAGCGGGACCAATCGTTTGGTCCTGTGTTGATGTTTGGTATGGGGGGCATCTTCGTTGAGATCTTCAGGGATGTAAGTTTTAGGGTGGCACCCCTTGATGTGGAGGAGGCCAGGGGTATGATCGAACAGACCCGGGCCTTTGAGATTTTAAAAGGTTCGCGGGGAGGTTCTGAAAGAGATGTCGATTCGGTGGTCGATGCGCTGATCAGGCTGGGCAGGATCGCCATGGACTTTCCCGAGATTGAGGAGCTGGATATCAACCCGCTGTTTGTTATGGACAAGGGGAAGGGAAGTGTCATCGGAGATGCCAGAATGATTCTGAAAAAAACCTGAAAGAATTAGAAAAAAGGACCCAATAAACTAAAACTACCATATCATGAGAATTGTAATTAATGACACCCGGGATGAGATCGGGAAATGGACAGCTGATTATATCATTGGTAAAATCAGGGCCTTCAATCCCACACCCGAAAAACCATTTGTGATGGGCCTTCCTACCGGCTCCTCGCCCATGCCGGTATATGAAGAGTGGATCAGGATGTATAAGGCCGGAGAGATCTCCTTTAAAAATGTGGTGACATTTAACATGGACGAATATGTGGGGATCCCTGAGGATCATCCGGAGAGTTATCACTCGTTCATGTATAACAACCTGTTCAACCACATTGATATTCCGGCAGAAAATATCAACATCCTGGATGGGAACAGCCCTGATCTGGTGAAGGTCTGCAGGGATTATGAAGAGAAGATCAGGCATTATGGAGGCATTGAACTCTTCCTGGGGGGGATAGGCCCGGACGGCCATATCGCATTCAACGAGCCCGGCTCATCCCTGGTCTCCAGGACCCGGGTGAAGACACTCTGTTATGATACCATTCTGGCGAACTCAAGGTTTTTCGACGGTGATATGTCCAGGGTCCCGACCCAGGCGCTCACCGTTGGGGTTGGAACTGTCATGGATGCAAAGGAGGTGGTGATTATTATCACCGGGTTTGGAAAAGCACGCGCTGTGAGGGAGGTGATCGAGGGTGGCATCAGTCATATGTGGACCGTCTCCATGCTGCAGCTGCATGAGCATGCCATCATTGCCCTGGATGAGCCGGCAACCATGGAGCTGCAGGTCGAAAGTGTCAAATACTTCAGGGAGATTGAGGAGATTGTCAATAAGCACATGCCCACACGCAACGCATGACGCACCGGGCATTGAATAGAACAGAGACAGCAGCTCTGAAAGCGCAGGGCTGTTTCTCTTCCGACTGGTCGAAGATCCGGGTATCTGAAGAGTTCACCACAGATCCGGTTCACAACGTCAGATTCCGGGGAGAGGTGATCATTGGAAAAACGGCCGGACTCTATAACTGCACCATTGACCACTGTACCATTGGAGATGATGTGCTGATTGACAATGTGCACCTGGTGCAGAATTACAGGATTGGGGATGATGTGATCCTGGAGAATGTGGATACCCTCACCGTGAGCGGTCAGGCGACCTTTGGTAACGGTGTGGAGATCAGCGTACTCAATGAAGGAGGTGGCCGGGAGGTTGTGATGTTTGACAAGCTGAATGCACAGCTGGCCTACATGCTGGTGATCTACCGGCATGAACCGTCCATGATCGATGCCATCAACAGGATGATCAGGGCGTATTGTAACAGCCGGACCTCCGGTACCGGGTCTGTTGGCAGAGGAAGTGTGGTCAGGAACGCCGGCACGCTCTCCAATGTGGTGATTGGTGAAGATGCCACTATCAGGGGTGTCACTTTACTGGAGAACGGAACCATTGCGAGCAACAGGCATGCCCCTGTAAAGGTGGGAGAGGGTGTGATTGCCAGGAACTTCATTATACAGTCGGGTTCAACGGTGGATGGAGGGGCCCTTCTGGAGAGCTGTTTCATCGGTCAGGGTGTGGAGGTAGGGAAACAATTCTCAGGGGAACACTCGCTCTTTTTTGCCAATAGTGAAGCGTTCCACGGGGAGGCGGTCAGCATCTTTGCAGGACCATACACGGTGACCCATCACAAGTCCACGCTTCTGATCGCCGGAATATTCTCCTTTTATAATGCAGGAAGCGGGACAAACCAGAGCAACCACATGTATAAGCTCGGACCGGTACACCAGGGGATCGTTGAGCGGGGCTCGAAGACCGGCTCGTTTGCCTACATGTTATGGCCCAGCCGGGTGGGGGCATATACAGTGGTGATGGGAAAGAACATGGCCCATTTTGATACCAGCGAGCTCCCCTTTTCATACATCAATGAGGAGCATGGAAGAAGCATCCTGACACCCGGAATGAATCTCTTAACGGTGGGTACACGCAGGGACAGTGAGAAATGGCCATTGCGCGATAGAAGAGAGGATCCTGAAAAGAGCGACCTCATCAGTTTTGAATTGCTAAGCCCCTATGTGATTCAGCAGGTGATGCTTGGCCTTGAGATCCTCACCGGGCTGTACGAGAAGACAGACAAGAAGCAGGATTCGGTATTTTACAAGGGGGTCAGGATTAAAAGGCTTATGTTGAAATCCACCCGTAAGTACTATGAAATGGCCCTGGATCTATTTATCGGGAACCAGATTATCAAAAAGCTGGAGCAAGCAGGAGAGATCAAATCGATAGAGGCGCTTCAAAAGGTGCTCTCACCCGTTAACAAAACCTTGACGGAGAGGTGGATTGACCTGTCAGGTATGGTTGCACCGGCACATCTCATCCAGGAGCTGACCGGGGAGATCAATGATGGAGGTGTAAAAAGCCTGGAGGAGATCTTCTCACGTCTTCAGAAGATTCATGAAGGGTATGACCTCTATGCATGGGACTGGACCACAAAGATCCTGGCAGAGCGGCTCGGTTTCGATATGGCCAACATTAATCCCGCACAATTGATCGACCTGGTGTCGCAATGGGAAACCGCTTCCCTGAGACTGGACAGGATGATCCTCAGCGATGCCTCCAAAGAGTATGACAACATCAGCAAAACAGGATTCGGACCGGATGGTGATGCGTCGGTGGCAGAGATGGACTTCAAAGCGGTCAGGGGCACCCCGGAGGAGAACAAATTCATCCTGGGCATCCACCGGGACATGGAACAGATTCAGCAGAGGGCTGCTTCAGCACTCAGCCTGTTAGGCAGGATTTAGAAGAGGCTGGCTAAAAGACTAACTCCTTATTGAAGGATTCAATCAATTCTGTGTATCTCTCCCTCATTGTTGTTGCCTCAACAACATTGTTGGTATCAAAGTATTGAATCCATTCATCATTCCATACCGGGCAATGTTCCTGCCGTAGTTCATACAGAGATTTAATTTTTACATCATGTTCCCATCCAGAGAATGAGATAAAGCACAACTGAATAAAATCATTGTACTTTTTACTAAGTTCCTTCGAAAACAGGGGAGTATAGATATTCACATCTTTATCCAACTCCCTTTTTGTTTTTATGATGTCAACCGGAGTAATCTCTGTCCACTCTCCAATGTAGCTGAAGAAGCATAATATATCATATAGTTTTGGAACAATACTGTCATAAATGTTTATACTTTTTTCAGCCAGGGTGGTGTTTGTTGTTTGCCTGTTGTTCAGGTGTTGAATTATCCTGTCAAATCGAAATGCCAGTATGGCAATAATGATAAATGCCAGGGTGGCTAATATCAATTTTGCTATCTCCAGATAATTCCAAATCGCTTCAGCTTGTTGAATTTCAGATATGTTCATGGGGTCTCTGTTTTATTGGCACCAACTGCCCTGATTATTTACAGGCTTGTGCCTATTGTTTAACAAATGGGTTCATTGACCTATCATACGTGATGAATTCTATTGGGTTCCTTTTTTCACCAAATTTATTTGGCATAAAACAAAAAAGGAGAGCTGATTTGCTCCCCTTAGTTGTTGCAGTCCGTTGGGGAGTGTTATATTGCATTTTAAATAGCAGAAAACATGTAATTTGCATACAGTGAGCAAACTTGGCGGTTGTTAATTGGTTGCAAGTGCTGGTTGCGAATAATACTCACTCAGGATCCTGAAATATTTTCGATCATGACCTTATGAATCAGCAATTGCAAGAATAGAATACAACGGTATATTAGTCAACCAGTCCTCTTCCCTGTAGTCAGACATGGATGTCCGTATGGCAGTTGTATTAGGGTACTTTTGCTTGAACGACTTTAAACTTTTGGCCTGTAAGTTTTCCTCTGCTTTCACTTCAACAGGATAAACATCTTCGTTGTACTGTAAAACAAAATCGATTTCACCTGATGATTTTTCTGAAGACCAATAATTTATAACCATTTCTTCAATCGTTTTCAATTGCTGAAGTACATATTGTTCTGTAATTGCTCCTTTAAACTCTTCGAAGATGAGATTTCCCTCCAATAATGTTTTAACACTGATATTCCCCATTGCTGCTAAAAGGCCAACATCAACAGTAAAAAGTTTAAATGCATTAAAATCTTCATAGGCCTTCAGCGGGATTCCCGGTTTTGTAATACGGTTTACTTTATGTACCAATCCACAATCGCTTAGCCACGATAGGGCGAGTTCAAAATCCTTAGCTCTTGACCCTTTTTTAACAGCACTGTATATAAACTTACGGTTTTCCTTTGCTAGCTGGGCTGGTATTGCATTCCATAGCATTCTAATTCTCGGTACAATTTCTGATGGTGCATATTTTGAAAAATCCTGCTCGTAGGAAGCAAGTATACGGTTTTGAATTTGCCTGACTTCATTGTAGTCATCAGTTTCACTAAAATACAATACGGCCTCTGGCATTCCGCCAATATAGTAGTATTGCTTTAGTAGGTTAATATATTTTACTTTGAATTGCTTAACCATCTTCCAGTCTTTTTCAGTGATCAATTGAAGCAATTGTTGCTCATTTTTGGTCAAAAGAAACTCATGAAAGTTCAACGGATATAAATTGATAAACTCAACTTTACCTACCGGGAAAGATGTCTGCTTATGTAATGATATCCCCAGCAGAGAGCCTGCTGCAACAACATGGTATTCCGGGGCATTTTCATGAAAATACTTTAAAGCAGTAATTCCTCCATCTGCCTCCTGTATTTCGTCCAGAATTATCAGGGTATCACTGGGATCGATGCGCAATCCGGTTTCAATGCCAATAGTTGAGACAATTCGTTTAATGTCAAAATCATCAACAAAAAGGTTTTTGAGCAATTTGGAGCTTTCAAAGTTTACATATGCCGTTTGCTGATAGTTTCTTTTTCCGAACTCTTTCAGGAGCCAGGTTTTACCAACTTGTCTTGCACCTTTAATAATGACCGGCTTTCTGTTTTTTTTATCCTTCCAATTAATAAGGTATTGCATTGCTAATCGTTTCATAACTGCATGTTTCGGTAGAATTATTGTGCAAATATACATATATTCGGACGACTATATGTAACGAAACACATTATTACGCACGACAATTGCCAATTTAAGAAAGATATTTTAGATGTGTATTTGAAAATCACTTGCCAGTAAATAGGTACTGGGAGATCATGACCACATTAGTTAATGATAGTCGCTGTTAAAACTCAAAGACAGGCTAATCACTGAGATCAGATCACTCGGGATGATTAAGTCTGAGAATTTGCGCCCTCAAGTTGTGGAGTCTCGGAAGACACACCCAAGGTATTCTGAACCTTGGTCAAATAAGGAACTTGAGCTTCTTGAAGAAGCTATTGCCCATACGAATAACTTGCCATTTCTTTCTTCCGTGTTTGGAAGGAGTGAATCATCGATAAAAGGATATGGCAAGAAAATACTGGCAAAGCGTCTTTTTAAAAGTGTAAAAGAGGAACTGGCTTAAGCAGTTTCAGAAATGCTAAATAGCGATAATCTATCCCCCTATCTATCCCCCAAATGAAAAACCGCTGCCTCATCATGTTGTGAAACAGCGGTTTGTTGATTTGTTATGCAGTCCGTAGGGGAATCGAACCCCTGTTACCAGGATGAAAACCTGGCGTCCTAACCCCTAGACGAACGGACCGTATTGTTTAGAACACCGGTTTATTTTGAACCGGAGTGCAAAAATAGAATCAAAATTTCTTTTTTCAAAGAAAAACTAAAAAAAAATCTCTACCGAATGTTTGCTACATTTGAATGAGATGGATATCTGGATCATTTCATGCGGGACCCTGAGGGTCAGTGCACAGGAGATGTATAACGGGTTGTCTCCGGAGAGGATTGCATCGTTGTACGCTGTTGACCGGGACGGGTTCATGCGGATCTCCATGAATGCGCTGTTGGTGGATACCGGAAAGCAGGTGGTCCTGTTTGATCCCGGTGCTGCAGATTTTCTTCCTTCGAAGTTTACCTCTGCCTATGGTCTGGAGATCCCGGTTTCGCTTGAGCAGAGCCTGGAACATTTGGGGTATACATCAGGAGAGGTTACCGATGTGGTTTTTACACATTTGCATTTTGATCATGCCAGTGGTGCTTTTGTACGAAAGCCCGGGCAGATAGCCAAACGGTTCCCCAATGCAAAATACCATGTATTGAAGGAGCATTACGAATATGCCCGCAATCCTGATGAAAGTGAGGGCGGCGCATTTGCCATGGCACTATTCAGGCAGGTGGACAGGATTCACTGGCTCGAAGATTGGAATGCGGATTGGATGGAGCTGAAGGTGTTTTACGGTCATACCAGGGGCATGGTGGTTCCGGGTATAAAGAGCTCATCGGGATGGGTCTGGTTCGTTACGGACCTGATTCCCATGCAGGGTTTTCTTGCTCCGGATGTGAACAGTGGCTATGACCTGGATCGGTCACTGGCTCTTCGTGAGAAACGTGAATTCCTGGCAGGATTACCCGGCGGATCGGAAATAATATTCTTTCATGATCCACTCACAGACAGAATGTTCTACCCATAAGTCTCAAGCAATACTTCAAGAATGCTCTTGCCTGCTTCAGAGATTCGTGTTCCGGGTCCGAAGATGGCTGCAACTCCTGCGTCGTAAAGGAACTGATAGTCCTGGGCCGGGATCACACCTCCTGCAATCACCATGATATCCTCACGTCCCAGCCTCTTCAGCTCCCCGATGACCTGGGGGATCAGTGTTTTATGCCCGGCCGCCAGGGAGGAGACACCCAGTATGTGTACATCATTCTCTACGGCCTGTTTGGCAGCTTCGGCCGGCGTCTGGAACAGGGGGCCTATATCTACATCAAAACCGATATCTGCATACCCCGTGCTGACCACCTTGGCGCCGCGGTCGTGGCCATCCTGGCCCATCTTTGCGATCATGATCCGGGGCTGGCGCCCCTCACGGGAGGCAAATTCACCGGCCAGGGAACATGCCTCGGTAAAGGTTGCATCCTGACCCGACTCATGGGAGTAAACCCCTGAAATGGAGCGGATCACCGCTTTATACCTGCCGGATACATTCTCAATGGCGGTGGAGATCTCGCCCAGTGTGGCACGCCTCCTGGCAGCTTCAATAGATAGTTCAAGAAAATTCCCTTTTCCGCTTCTGGCACATTCAGTTATCGCGTTGAGCGAGCTCTCAACCTCCTTGTTATCCCTTTCAGCTTTTAACTTCCCGAGCCGGTCAAGCTGGGACTGCCTGACTGCTGTGTTGTCCACCTCAAGGATGTCGATGGGCTCCTCCTTTTCAAGGCGGTACTGGTTTACGCCCACAATCACATCTTTACCGCTGTCGATCCTTGCCTGTTTACGGGCGGCGGCCTCCTCGATCCGCATTTTGGGCAGACCCGTTTCAATGGCGTTGGCCATTCCTCCAAGCTCCTCAATTTCCTGAATATGTTCCCATGCCTTTTGAGCGATTTCATGGGTAAGGGTCTCCACATAGCGGGAACCTGCCCAGGGATCAACACTCCGGCAGATCTCTGTCTCCTCCTGAAGGTGTAGCTGGGTATTTCTTGCGATACGTGCAGAGAAATCGGTGGGCAGGGCGATCGCCTCATCCAGTGCATTGGTGTGGAGCGACTGTGTATGTCCCAGGGCGGCAGCCATTGCTTCGACGGAGGTCCTGGCTACGTTGTTAAACGGATCCTGTTCGGTAAGACTCCATCCGGAGGTCTGCGAATGGGTCCTCAGGGCCATGGACTTGGGGTTCTTCGGATTAAACTGCTTCACGATTTTTGCCCACAACATTCTGGCGGCTCTCAGTTTCGCTATCTCCATGAAATGGTTCATGCCGATGGCCCAGAAAAAGGAGAGCCTGGGGGCAAATGCATCGATGTCGATGCCTGCTTTCACACCCGTGCGCAGGTATTCCAGTCCGTCGGCCAATGTATAAGCCAGCTCAATATCCGCGGTGGCTCCTGCCTCCTGCATGTGGTATCCCGAGATGCTGATGCTGTTGAATTTGGGCATTTTTTTGGAGGTGTAGTCGAAGATATCAGCAATGATCTTCATGGAGGCAGCCGGTGGATAGATGTAGGTGTTGCGGACCATGAACTCTTTAAGGATATCGTTCTGGATGGTCCCGCTCAACTCTTCAAGTGAAGCACCCTGCTCCAGACCGGCGACGATGTAGAATGCCATCACCGGTAATACGGCCCCATTCATGGTCATCGATACTGACATCTTGTTCAGCGGGATCTGGTCGAAAAGGATCTTCATATCCAGGATGGAATCTATGGCCACACCTGCTTTACCCACATCGCCTACAACCCGCTCATGATCGGAGTCATATCCCCTGTGGGTTGCCAGGTCAAAGGCCACGGACAGCCCTTTTTGTCCGGCCGCCAGGTTCCTGCGGTAGAAGGCATTGGACTCTTCGGCAGTTGAAAAACCGGCATACTGCCTGATGGTCCAGGGGCGCATGACATACATGGACGAATAGGGCCCGCGAAGGAATGGCGGTAGTCCCGCTGCATAGTTCAGGTGCTCCATTTTGGCCAGCTCCTCCCTTGAGTAGGAGCCCCTGATCCCGATATGCTCAGGGGTTTCCCAAACCGCGGAAGAGTGCCCGGGTGCCTTTGGCATCCTGAGATCCCTGAAATCTTTTTTACTAAAATCTGGCCGACTCATAATAGTTGAAAGTTGAAGGTTTGAAGTTGGAAGTTTGGGGTCAGAGCAGCAGTTTGTTGAATTGTTTGAGGGTATTCAGGAGGTGGCTCTTGACATGGATAAAGTATTCAATTCCAGATTTATGCAACTCCTCAATTGAATCTTTAGGATAACCAGCCACCACGAAGACCGCCTGCTCTTTCAGGGTTGCCGGAATGCTCCTGACCATGGCCGGGTATGCATCGTCTGAACTGCAAAGGACAACAATGTCCGCCTCTGCTTCCCGGGCAGCTTTCATGCCCTCTTCCGGAGTTTCGAAGGCAGGCTGGTCCAGGATCTCATATCCGGCACAGGCAAAGAAATTTCCTGAAAAAGCTGCCCTGGCTGTCATCCAGGCCGGATTCCCATATTTAAACAAGAACACTTTGGGCCGTTTCCCGGCTGACTCGGTTTCGAGCCTTACCTCCTCAAACATGGAGGCAATCCGGAACGGTTGCAGCGGTACCAGCGGGGCATCGGTTATAACTTCCTGTTGCCTCCTGTTCAACTGATCATGGATCATCTCATTGAAGTTGGGAAATGCATTGGTGCCCAGGATATGTCCCCTTCCGGAGGCCACCCGGTCCATCTTCTTCTTTCTGGATTCCAATACTTTTTCCTGGATCCAGCCTGACTGGAAGGCTTCGCGGAAACCGCCTTTTGATTCAGTCTCCCTGAAGAGGTCCCACGCCTTCTCTGCAATAGAATCGGTCAGGTTTTCGATGTAATAGGATCCGGCTCCAGGGTCGGCTACCTTTTCGAAAAATGCTTCATCTCTAAGAATGATCTGGATATTCCTGGCGATACGGTCCGAAAAAGCTGTGGTGCTCAGGGAGGGATGGTCGAAAGGCAATACGGTAACATAGTCCGCACCTCCCAGGATGGATGACATGGCCTCGGTTGTTCCCCTCAGCATATTCACCTGTGGATCGTAAAGGGTCATGTTCCACTCTGATGAGGTGGAGTGGATGTGGATTTTTCCCGATTCTGGTTCCATGCCGTACCCCTCGCATATGTTGCCCCAGAGGATTCGTGCTGCCCTCAGTTTGGCGATCTCCATGAAGTAATTGGATCCGGATGCAAGGCTCAATTGCATGGTGCTGACGATATCCTTTGGCTCAACTCCCTGGCTGGTGAGTATGGCCATGTATTCATTGGCCATGGAGAGGGAGAAGGCCAGCTCTTCAACCAGTGTCGAGCCTGCGTTCTGCATCAGGGTGCCATCCACATCGATTACCCTTAATTGGGGGGTGTGCTTCAGCGCTTTCCGGACCAATTTTCCCAGATTTTCAGTGATGGCCAGGGGTACCCCTGTGGAGACCATTTTCCCCAGGGGATCGGCACCCAGTGATCCTTTCAGGTGGGATGGATTGATGCCCCGCTGTGAGGCTACCTCCAGAAGGTTGTCAACGAGGAGATCAGCACCCAGGTAACCCTGGAACAGGATCTCTGTTTTATCCAGATGAATGCCTTCAAGGAGGGTCCCGAGCATTGTTATGCCAGGCGGTGTCTCTCCCAGCCGGATGCGGATGGCCTGTGCGCCACCCATCAGGGCCGATTTTATTCTTCCATTGGTCTCGCGGAGATCTTTCCCGGGGAATATATCCTGGCAGATGGTCCAGCCATTTGGGGCGGTTCCTTCCGGTTTGAGGGAAGCAGTGTGATCAAGATAGGAGAGGTTTTGCAGCTCCTCATCCCGGTAATAGGGATTCACAGCGATCCCTTCATCTGTTTTCCAGACCAGCTTTTTATCATAGTCGGCACCTTTCAGGTCGGCCCTGACCTTCTCATCCCAGACTTCGGGGCTGATTCCGGGGAAGTCCTTAAACAGCTGTTTATTCGATTCCTCTTTCATGGTTCAAGAATTGTAGCATAAAGGTAAGCAATTTGGTTCCATCAGAAACCTGTTAATTGTCATGAAACAAGCATTTGTGAATGCAAACAGGCAGTTGATCATACAATTTTATACGAATGAAACATAATAGATTTTGTTTTCGTATCATTGTTACATAGAGAACCTAAGAGAATTTTTCATGAAGTATGCTGCCCTTTTTATTGCGATTTTTTTTACGGTCATAACCGGTCATGCCCAGACAGTGGAGAATATCCAGGTTGCCCAGGATGGGGACAACCTTGAGATTACATACCGGATCGGAGCCTCCAGCGATGCACAGATCTATACTGTTTTTCTTTATTGTTCAATGGATGGAAGAACCCGGTTTGAACCCATAGCGGTAAAGGGTCACGTGGGGAAAAATATCATTGGAGGGGAACCATACTACACCATTGTTTGGGATGTTTTTAAGGATGTGGATGAGGTGGTGAATCCGGAATTTTTTGTCAGGGTGGAACTTGTCAGTGATGCATCGGCGGCCGCTGCAGCAGCAACGGCAACCCGGTCACAGGAAACTGTACAGGAAGAACCCGCTCAACAGGAGAAGACAACTACGCAGTCTGATCCCTTTGAACCCGCCTTTGAGGTGGAGGAATCGGATGAGGCAATCGGTTTTGAAAGGAACGGTTTTTTCTCATTAAACTTTGTAAGGGGTTTTGGTATCCCCCTGGGAGTCAGTTTTGGTTCGCTGAATAGCGTAGGTTATTATGTGACTCCAATGAGGATGGGTATCTATACATATGACTATTGGGATAGCTATTACGGGACTTATGAGACCGATCTTGAGATCAATTACATGGTTGCTGCAGGCATAACAAAACATTTTATATCGGCAGGCTTTTACAGGCTGCATGGATACTGGGGTGCCGGCGGTCATTTAAACGCAAGGAACATGGCAACCGATCCCTCCAGCCATTCACACCTTATGCTGGATACAGGGATTGTAAACGTGCTGGGCGGTTTCAATCTCACCCTTGGCATCTCATACTCTATCGGGTATGTATACCCGACAAACCTGGTGTTTGGAGCAGGTTTTGTTTTTTAAATTGCAATGATGATGAAGCGTTTTCTGGTTATTATTGGGATGGTTGTCGTGACCGGGACCGGTGCACTGCTCTTTGGACAGACCACTGAGAAGTCCAGCGGTGTGGTCAATATGACCATGAAGAAGAAGGTGACACCGGAGAAAGCGACAGCAACCCAGGAGAATGCAAAGGCAACCCCTGTGAAGGAGCAGTCGAAGGTCACAGAATCCTCCCAGTCGACCACCATCCGGATGGTAAAAAGGGCACAGGTGAATGTGACAACCATGCCGGCCGGAAATGCTGATATAGGGTTTAGCTGGATCACTCCGAAGTATTCCAGTGTCAGGACCTCTGAAAGCAGATACAAGATAGAGGCTGCGGTTAGTTCGGATGAGAACATCCGGTTTATAAACATCTTTGTAAATGGTGAATTTGTGAAGAATATTATTCCTCCGGTCTCCACCATCAGGCAGATGATGATTGACGAAAAGATGGAGCTCTCCCTGGGAGCCAACCAGGTGAAGGTGGAGGCGGTAACGGTTACAGGTAAAAAGATTGAATCCAGCCTCCAGATCATGTATGATATCTCCATCGCCACCAATTATGCACTGGTGATTGCAGTTGAGGAGTATGATGATCCCAACATTAACGACCTTGACCAACCGGTTTTGGATGCAGGAAATTTTATCGATGTCATTGAATCGGATTATAATTTCCAAAAAGAGAATATCCGGTTTATGAAGAATCCCACCAAGGCGGATATTATCGGGACACTGCATAATATGAGGAAAGAGGTGACCAATAAGGACAACCTGCTGATCTATTATGCGGGTCATGGATATTGGGACGAGGAGATGGAGACCGGATATTGGCTTCCAAAAGATGCCGCTCGCGACAACCCGGTGGACTGGCTGCCCAATACCGACCTGACCAACTACCTCAATGCATTGAAAACCAAACATACACTGCTTATTGCCGATGCCTGCTTCAGCGGTGGGATCTTTGAAACAAAAACAAGGGGCGCCTTTAACAATGCAATAGACGTGGAGAAGCTCTACAAGCTGAAAAGCCGGAAGGCCATTACCAGCGGAAGTCTAAACGAGGTTCCCGATAAGAGTGAATTCATTGAAAGACTGATTTGGGAGCTTAAAAACAACAGTAATAAATACCTGGCAGCAGAAGATCTGCACACAAACATGGAGTCTTACTTTGAAAACAACTCAAGAGCCCATACCGAACCCCAATACGGAACCATCCAGAATGTGGGTGACGAAGGGGGTGACTTCATCTTTATCCGGAACGATTAAAAAAGAGCCCCCGTTTTCCGGGAGCTCTCCTGAGTAGAAATTCGATGCGGATCTGATGCTTAGAGTGATCCGATCATTTTTGAGGGATCCACCCACTGGTCGAACTCCTTATCTGTCAGGTACCCCAGTTCAAGCGCAGCCTCTTTCAGGGTTGAACCCTCCTTGTGGGCCTTCTTTGCAATCTCTGCTGCCTTTTCATACCCTATGTGGGTATTCAGGGCAGTGACCAGCATCAGTGAGTTGTTCAGGTTCTGTGTGATCCGCTCATGGTTGGGTTCGATGCCCACAGCACAATTCTCGTTGAAAGATGCACAGGCGTCACCCAGCAGGCGTGCCGATTCGAGGAAATTGGAGATCATCATCGGCTTGAAAACATTCAGCTCGAAATGGCCGTTGCTTCCACCCACATTGATGGCCACATCGTTGCCCATCACCTGTCCGCACACCATGGTAAGTGCTTCGGCCTGGGTGGGGTTGACCTTGCCAGGCATGATGGATGAACCCGGTTCGTTGGCGGGGATCATGATCTCGCCAATTCCACACCGCGGACCGGAGGCGAGCATGCGGATGTCGTTTCCGATCTTCATCAGGCTTACGGCCAGTGTTTTCAAAGTGCCATGTGCCTCCACGATGGCATCATGTGCCGCCAGTCCCTCAAACTTGTTGGCTCCGGTCACAAAGGGGAGCTCGGTAAATTCAGCAATGTACTTTGCCACCAGTTCACTGTACCCTTCGGGGGTGTTGATGCCGGTTCCCACGGCGGTTCCGCCCAGGGCCAGTTCGGAGAGATGGCTGAAGCTGTTCATTACACTCTGCAGGCCATGGTCCAGCTGGGATACATATCCCGAGAACTCCTGACCGAGGGTAAGCGGTGTGGCATCCATCCAGTGGGTTCTCCCGATCTTTACCACATCCATGTTTGCATCCGCTTTCGCCTTCAGTGTATCACGCAGCTCCTTGATCCCCGGTATGGTCACCTCGGTAAGGATCTTGTATGCAGCGATGTGCATGGCTGTTGGGAAGGTGTCGTTTGAGGACTGTGACTTGTTCACATCGTCGTTGGGATGGATCAGCCTGTCGCCCTCTCCAAGGGTGTTCCCCTCGATCACGTGTGCCCTGTTGGCAACCACCTCGTTCATGTTCATGTTGGACTGTGTGCCTGAACCGGTTTGCCAGACCACCAGCGGAAACTGGTCATCCAGTTTTCCATCAATCACCTCATCACACACCTGCATGATCAGTTTTGCCTTCTCTTTCGGCAGTACACCAAGGTCCCTGTTTGTAGCAGCGGCGGCTTTCTTCAGATAGGCAAAGGCCCGGATGATCTCGGGTGGCATCTGGCCGTCACCAATCTTGAAATTCTCTTTTGAACGCTGGGTCTGGGCACCCCAGTACTTTTCGGCAGGTACCTCTACTTCGCCCATGGTGTCTTTCTCAATCCTGTATTTCATTGTGGGTTTATTTGTTGAATTATTACTTCAGGATTCAAATATACCAAAAGAGAAAGCAGAAAAGGGAAAGAACTTGATGTTTCTGAAAAGGTTGCTTACAGGGCATCGATGTTTTCGGCAGGATCGCCCAGAACCGCCTTATACTTTCCCTCTACGATGGGGCGGTGGATCAGTTTCGGATTCTCGACCATCACTTTGACCCACTCTTCATCATTCAGGTTGAGCCCCTTCAGCTCCTTCCGGTAAACCTCCTCCTGGGTGCGGATCATCTCAATGGGTTTCTTGTGAAGTTTCATTAGCAGGGTGGTGAGCTCCTCTTCGGTAAGGGGCTCTTTCAGGTACTCACGCACTTTGTGATCCAGCCCTTTTTCAATCATATGCTGAAGTCCGGCACGGCTCTTTTTACACCTGGGGTTGTGGTAAACGGTATAGCTCATAACACTCTTTTTAGAAACATTCAACAAATTATTGTTCAGGGTTGTTCACCGGATCGGCATCAAGTACAAACATCCCCCTTCCATGGGTGGCGATAATGATCATGTTGTCGCGGGGGTGGATAGCCAGATCGTGCACATAGGTGCAGGGCAGATCGCCCAGTACCTCCCAGGATGCTCCCGAATTCTTTGAAACGTAAACCCCCACATCGGTACCCAGGTAGAGAATCTTCTTATCATTGGGGTCCTCGCGGATCACGTTGACAGGTCCCGCAGGAATGTTGGACGATATATCTTCCCAGCTATCGCCAAAATCGGTAGAGCGCCATACATAGACAGCGGCATCGTCATCCCGCCTCCCGGTCTGGGTCACATAGAGGGTTCCGAAATCGTGTTTGGAGGCTACGATCCTGGAGACCCATCTGACGGGCAGGGGATCTTTACGGATCTCCTCCCAGGTTTCACCCCCGTTTTTGGTTCTCCAGAGCCGTCCGTCGTCGGTCCCTGCATAGAGAAGGGCCGGGTTAAAAACCGATTCGTCCAGGGCACTGATGGTCTGGTAGCTGATGTCCCCCTGCTTTTTCGGATCGTTGAAGCTAAGGTCGGGGCTGATCTTTTCCCATGTGCCTCCCTGGTCGGTGGATTTCAGCACGTACTGAACACCGTGATAGACAATGTCGGGATTGTGGCTGGAGAGCAGGGTAGGGGCCATCCACTGTCCCCTCTGTTCGGGTTCATCGGGGAGGGTGCTGTGAAGCACCCACTCCATGTCGTCGGGATAGCCTGTAACGGTAGCTTTCGCCAGTTTGCCATAGAAGAGGGAGGCCAGGATGGTGTTGTTGTCCCTGCGATCTATCACGTGGGTGCTCCCCTCGGCGCCAAGTGTGTACTCCCATTCTGTGGCCCTTACCTTGTCTCTTCCGTCCGAGAAATCCACCTCGCTGTAAAAGCTGTGGTGGTCCTGGATGGAGCCATATACCCTGAAGGGCTCATGCATATCATATGCCACATTATAGAATTGCGCCAGCGGCAGCTCTTTGATAAAACTGCGCCAGTTTTCTCCCCTGTCGTATGAGACACTGATCCCGCCATCATGGGCGGCCAGGATGTAGTTGGAGTTATCAGGATCGATCCACATGCCATGCTGGTCGGCATGGATCTTGCGCTCAATGGGCTCCGAGGTGGCGCCTCCGTCGGTGGAGACATTGATCCACAGTCCCAGGGTGTAGACCCGCTCCTCGTCGTTGGGATCCACCCGCATCTGTCCGAATACCCATCCGTATGTCCCTGAGTGGCCCGACATCTGTTTTTTGGTCTCTTCGGTAAGCCCGCTCACCTGTCTCCACGATTTTCCTGCATCGTCCGACCGGTAGAGTGTGGCTCCCTTGATCACATCTTTTTTAGCCCTTCCGTATGCGTCCACCTCCCCGGCTTCGGCCTCAAAAGCAACCTCGTAATCGTCCACAAAGGCGTAGACCACATCCGGATTGGAGCGTGCCACATCGATGCCGGTGCGGCCCATGAATTTCGATTCGGGAAGTCCGTTGGTGAGCCGCTCCCAGTGCAAACCTCCGTCGGTTGTTTTCCAGATTCCGTTGTTTTTGTGGTTCTCATGGGTGCGCGGATCGTGCCACTTCAGACGGGTGCGTTGCCAGGTGGTGGCATAGATGATGTCAGGGTTACGGGGATCCATCACCATATCGTTCACCCCGCTTTCCGGCCCTTTGTAGAGGATCTTCTCCCAGGAGTTCCCGCCATCGGTGGTTTTATAGAGCCCGCGCTCTTTGTTGCTGCTCCACTCGTGTCCGGCAGCGGCCACATAGACCACATCGGGATTTTCAGGGTGAACCAGGATCCTTGAGATTGTAAAGGTCTCTTCCAGTCCCATATGGCTCCAGGTTTTGCCCCCGTCGGTGGTTTTCCATACACCACATCCTGGATTTGAGGTCCTGAAAATATTGGCCTCCCCGGTTCCAACCCACACCACATCCGGATTGGAAGGAGTGATGGCCAGATCACCAATGGTGGAGGTGCCCTGGTGCTCGAAAACCGGTTCGAAGGTCACCCCTTCATTCATGCTCTTCCATACACCACCCGAAGCGGTGGCCACCCAGATGGTATAGCTTTCCCCTTTGGGGCCCACGGCCTCCACATCGGTGCAACGTCCACTGATGTTATTGGGTCCTATAAATTGCCAGTGGAGCGTTCCAAGTGTAGCGTTGCTGCGCATCGCCTCATGGGCAGCATACATATTCAGTTTTTCTGATCCCGTATGCACAGGGGGTTTGACCTGGGCCATGAGTGTGGCAGGAGCCACGGTTAAGAGAGTCAGGAAGGTCAGAAGGCTAACCATGGTCAGGATGGACTTTTTATTTATCATGGGATGGATTCTTAAGTGTCATAAAAATAACCATTTTTAATTGTGCCCCGGTTTTCTTACCTTTTTTGCCTGAACCAACAAACTTTACAAGCTAAAACAAAAGCCATGAAAAAAATTACTTTATTGTTGATTGCCAGCGTGATGATAACCGGATTGGTGGATGCACAGGTGCAGCTCTTCCTGGAGGAGCAGTCAGTGGATCTTCCCGATGGGAGTCTGAAAGGTTGGGTTTTTCCTGTGATAAATGAGATGGAGGAGGCGCGGGATGATTTTGATACCTACTGCAAGAACCGAAGCGATGTGAAAATGAAGAAAGAGAATGGAAACCTTCTGATTGCAGAGAAGATCTCCATTCCCTCCATTGCCACAAAAAGAGGAGACCTGATCATTACCAGCTACATGTCAGAGCAGAATGCCACCATGGCACTTGTATTCAGGATGGGTTATGACATCTCCCTGAACAGCAAAATGTGGCCTTTAGAGATGGAGAACCTCCATAACTATGCCCGTGCTTTTATGGCTTACCACTATGAGCAGTCCTATGCAAGGAGACTGGAGCCCATGGATAAGGAGCTTGAAGGGCTGGTAAAAGAGAAGGAGAAGGTTGAAAAAGATATCCAGAACATCATCGATAAGATAGGTAACCAGGAGAAGAAAATCGGGAAGGAGACCGATGCTGTTAAAATTGAGACTCTGGAAGCTGAAAAGAGTACCCTTGAGGCTGATAAGCGAATGCTGGAGGATGCGATGCCTCCACTGGTGTCGAAGATTGACTCCCACAAAAGCCAGGTAGACCGGCTCAGATCCGAGTCCACCGCCTATCAGAGTGCCATTGGTGCCTTGTAGATGCCAGGCAGGTGTATTACCTGAGTGATGCCTTGGTCAGAAGGTGATCGGGGAGCTCCACATCGAACCGGATCTCCTCCACGATAAATTCTGTACCATCACCCTGTTTAAGCATATCCCTGAAGATGATTTTGGTTGGATACCAGCGCACGCCGTGTTTTTGGATATCCGATAATTCGGTTTCTTTCAGCAGTTTGCCACTCTTTGCATAGAGTTCCTCTTTAAGTGGGATGTAGCGCTGCTTGTCTACCCATAGTTTTCGCATCTGGTAGGCCACCTCTGCACTCCTGGCATGCAACTCCACCACCCAGCATGCTGTGTTGTTGCAGGTTTCGGATCCGGTTACCAACGCATCGTATTTATTGGAGAGGTTGGGGTCGTCCATCATGTCCTCATAGGAGAGGTCAGAACCCATAACCGATTGCTTCAGCATATGACCCGAGATCTGGATGGTGCGGTCGGTTGAGGGTGAGAAGATCCACAGTTTATCCTCCAGTTTCAGCATCCTGGTACCCTTTTCCCGTGCGGGCGCAATGTATTCTGTGAAGGAGGATTCTCCCTTTGCCCAGCTCTCCGATTCAATGGTCCGTGAAGCCCGGGGTCCATGGATGATCATTTTGGATTTTACATAGCGTGTGTCGGCCGACATGTTGGCGTCGATCCGGTCCATGATCTCCTCTCCCGAAGGTTGAGCCTTCAGCGGGGTTGCGGCCAGCAGCAGCCCCAGTATGACGGGTATGGTTGCTTTTATGGTTTTCATGCTTGTAGTTCTTTAAAGAGTTGTGCTGTTTGTCGTTTGTAGATCCCGATCCCGGCAAGGGCTGTTCCCAGTGCAGTGGCAAGTATTCCAGGAATGAAACCAATGTAGTAGGCTTCAGGGGTGATCCTGGCTTTCATAACCCCCTGCATCATCATGTTCGATCCCTGCATCATCCCTGTGATATCGATCCCCCTTGTAAGCAGGGATGCAAAAAAGAGGCCAACCAGGGTGCCCACCACCGAACCTGCGATCCCAATAAAAACCGATTCGGTGATCAGGCTGCGGTAGATGTGACCCTTCTCCTCACCGATGGCCATGCGCAGCCCAATCTCTCCGTACCGCCTTAATCCTCCCAGAAGTCCCGAATTCCAGAGCACAATGGCCATGGCTGTCATAAATATTGAGATGATGATGCTTTTGAAGTATTCAACCATGTCCAGGTACATGGTCATGGTACCCTGATCACGAAGTGTCAGCATCACCGGGGAGAACTGATCCTCCTCGTTGGTGTACCTGCTGTTAAAAGTGGAAGCCACAGAGGTGGCCTCCATATCACTGTATTCCCCCGAGGGCAGGTATCCCAGGATCTCACCGGTGGCATCCTGCATATCCAGCGCCAGACGAATGCTGCTAATATCTGCAACCATTCCGCCCCTGTCCAGGGCAGCCGCCCCGAATTTAACCGTACCTGAAACGGTGAAGTTGGTGATGGACATGGCATTGTACATGGTGTTGCTGATCAGCGTGACGGACTCTCCCGGCTCCACCTCCAGCTTTTTTGCAAAATCGTCACTCAGCAGGATCTCTTCCGGAATCCCGGGCATACGACCCCGGATGATCGCTTTTTCCAGGTTCAGTCGCTCTGCCTCTTTGCTCGAGGGGGAGAGCAGGTCGATGGCCATTCCTCCGCCGGGTCCCTGGGAGCGGGTCTCCCCGTTTTCGTCGGGGACATCCACCAGTCCCCCGAAGGTGATCCTTTCCACCCATTCCATACCGGGATAAAGTTGTTCCACATCCTCCAGAAGTTGTCCTGTACCCATCATGGCCAGATCGTTGGGTTTCTGGTCGATGTTCTCACTGTATACCCGGCTCATGATCTTCACATGACCGGTGGCGAACCGGGCATTGAATACGATCATGTCGCCCAGAACACCGGTCACCCAGCACTGAATGAGCACCACCAGCATGACCCCGATGGCCACCACGATAATGGGCATCAGGCTCCTGGAGCGGTCTCTGAAAAGTCCTTTTATGTAGAATCGTAACATGATATTCTGAATTACTGGTTATTGAATTTTTCCCCTGATGGCATCGTTGGGATTCATCTTCGATATTTTCCTTGATGGCAGGTAACTCACGATGGTTGTGGCAATGGTCACCAGGATTACGGTTCCCACGATCAGGGCAACACTGTAGTAAGGGTACATATGCAGCGAGGCGGCCATTCCGAACTCGTCGGTGCCTTCGGGCATGGGGATGCCGGCGGAACGGATCCACAGAAGCACCGGAGTTCCATAAATGGTGCCTGCAACCATGGCCAGGATGGCGTGCATGGCCCCTTCCACGGTGAAAATCCCCACCACCTCCCTGCGGGTCAGTCCCATGGCGATGTAGGTGCCTATTTCCCGCTGGCGCCTGAAGATGGAGAGTACCTGCGTGTCAAACACAGCCAGCAGGGCCAGGGCCAGGATAATCAGGTACATGATGGATCCACCCACCGTCTTGGTCTTGATCATCTCCTCCAGCTCCTTGAAAAGGTAGTCATGTCCCTTAAAATCCCATCCAGTAATGGTTGCACCTTCCCTGGGGACCTCCCCGACCACCACCAGGGAGGCCTCCCCGGCCATGCCGGTTAGCTGCTGGAGCTTTTCCAGTGAGATCCATAGTTGTCCCGCGTCCACGGCGGGCACTTCTGTACTGAAAATACCGGTAATCTTAAATTCCGCTGCATCGAAAGTGCCATGCTTATCGCGCCACCGGACCAGGAGATCGTCACCCTCTTCAAGTTTGGCCGATTTTGCCAGTCTGGTTCCGATCATTGCGCTGATCTCTTCGCTCTCCTGTTGGAGCATTTCCGTTGGCAGGGAGAGGATCTCCTGGCGGATATCGATCCCTTTCAACATGACCCCCATCATCCTGCCGTCGGGGTAGATGGTGGCCTGGGTGACCAGGATGGGTGCTGCTTCACCAGTGGAGGCTTTTGCTGCAAGGATTTCAGGTACCTGGCCATGGGCATCCGAAAGGGTAATGGCATCATAGGGATCGTATTGCTGGTGCCAGTACTGTCCCTGTGCCACCTCCCACTTGATGGTCTCGGTCCGGGCCCGCCGGTCCCACCCCTGGTAGAGCCCGTTCATGAAGATAATCAGTACATAGGCCAGGGAGAGGACGATCACGATCAGGACGGTCCTCAATCCTGCCCCCACAAGGTTCCTGTATGCAAGTTTCAGTGCGATCATGACTTCTCAGGTTTGACGGTTTCATCCGAAACCACTTTTCCGTCCTCCAGCCTGATGATGCGTTGCAGATAGCCGATCACTTTATCATCATGGGTGGCAAAAACAAAGGTGGTTTCCAGTTCCCTGTTCAGTTTCTCCATGGTTTGGAGAATGTGGTGAGAGTTTGCTGCGTCAAGGTTGGCGGTGGGCTCATCGGCCAGCACCAGTTCGGGCTTTTTTACCATGGCCCTGGCAATGGCCACCCGCTGGCTCTCCCCTCCCGACAACTGGGGGGGCTTTGACCTTATCTTATCGGTCAGTCCCACCCATTCCAGGGCATCCAGGACCGATTTCCGCCGTTCTGATGCGGACATTTTAAGCAGCAACAGGGGGAATTCCACGTTTTCATACACGGTGTAGACAGGCAGCAGGTTGTAGGTCTGGAATATAAACCCGATGTGCCGCCTGCGAAGTGCCGCTGCTGTTTTGGGATTCATGTCGGCCGAAGAGATGTTCAGTACCCTGGTTTGCCCCCTGGTGGGTGAGTCCAGCGAACCCAGGATATTGAGCAGGGTGGTCTTACCCGAACCACTTGGACCAACAACACCCGTGAATTCTCCCTTCTCAAAGGAGAGATCGATCCCGTTAAGGGCGGTGAAATGACCTCCTCCAACGGGGAATTGTTTGACCAGGTTCCCAATGGTGATGATTTTGCCGTTTTTCATGGATTTTAGATTGATGTGTCTATGAGTGTGCTTTAGTGGTTAAATACTGCCATAAGCTGGAACCCCCAGCCGGCATAGAGGCTGGTCTGGTAGTCCAGGTTGTAGAGCTTGAAGCGGTCGGGATTCCAGAACCCCATCAGGTAGAAGGTCCAGCGGTCGTATGTCAGGGACCAATTGATAAACCGGTAGATATCGCTGTTGCTGAAATCGTAAAATACCATGGCCTGCACCCGGTGGAAAATGTTGATGGGGTAGGAGGCAGAGAGCAGTCCGAATATAATCTCCTCCTCATTTCCAAATGGTTTCTCCCCCTGCAGGTACCCGAATCCTTCGGTCATCATGTTCAGTCCGTTGCCCAGACTGAAGGTATAGTCCAATCCGGCATTGAGCATGGTTTTGTGTTCCAGGCTGGTAAACTCCAGTTGCTGGTGTATCATGGCTGCTTCTATCCACCATCCTACGGCCATGTCCATCCTCAGGTCGATCCCCAGCCGGTTCTCAGCACTGGCCGATACCTGGAACACCGTATCGGGACTGGTCATCCGCGGATCGGCCAGCCGGTGGTGGTAGCTGCCCCCGATCTCTCCTGACAAAAGCGGGAGCTGTAGCCGTCCACCATATTCGATGGATCCCTTTTTTGTGGGAAAAACCTCCCAACCTTTGGTCTTCTCCTCTCCGTAAACTCCCCAGAGCCAGATGCTGGCGTTGTTAAGGAAGTAGTACCTGCCCAGAAGACCATATACACCATCGGTAAGCTGCAGGGGATCGCGCGGATCGATCCGGTCGAACCACATGAGGGGGCGGAACATCCGGGCCGAACCGAAATTGATTTTCTGCAGGCCGGCCCTGAGCTCCAGCTGATCGCCAGAAAGCCTGACCCACATGCGGTAGGGGGAGAGCTGGTGATCCCATGCTGTGGAATCGTCCCGGGTAAAGGTGCCGGTACCCCACAGGTTGGCAGAAAACTCGCCATCAATGGTGAACCTGCCTGCAGGGACAGAAAAGGAGAGTTCGGGAATATACCTCAGACCAGCCTGGAACTGATAGGGATCAGACGGGTTAACCGTGGTCCACCCGATGGCCTGTCCCTCCAGGGCCACCTCCTGCGCCGGTGCGATCCGGCAGGCCAGCACTCCTGTAATGATCAGGGCTGCTATTATTCCGTATTTCCGCCCACCTCTTTTCATTTCGTTTATCTGTGTTCCTCCCTGTCAAGAATCCCGTAGAAGAGGAAGTTTGTGATCTCCATCACCAGCTCCCGGGAGTCCGGATACATATCCAGTAACTGTGGGTCATGGGTCATCTCTATCATGTGGTTCATGATGTACATAAGGAACTCCACCTTCAGGTCTTTCCGGATATCTCCCTTCTTTTGTGCTTTCCGGAAATCGTCTGCAATCATCTTCAGGTTCTCTTCGGCCATCAGGTGAAGAAAGCTGACCATCTCTGGATCATCGCTCTGCATATAGTCCCTGAAAAACTCATTACTCATGTGCTCCACCTGCTCCCGTTTCAGCTCCACCATCTGTACCACCTTTTCCGGGTAGGGGACCTTGCTGTCAATGATGGCCCTGTATTTCTTCAGGGACTCTTTCAGGGCTCCCTCCATAATGGTTTTTACCAGATCGGTCTTGTTGGTAAAGTGCTTGTAGTAGGTCATTTTACTGACACCGGCCTCCCTGCAGATCTCTTCAATGGTGACCCTTCTGAAGCCGAATTTCCAGAAGAGTTCCCGGCCTGTTCTGAGGACCTGCTCTCTTTTCGGGCTTGACGCTTCACTCATGACTATACGAAATAAGTAATAATGAACAAATAACGTATAAAGTTAATGTATTTGAAAACCCGTGTCAAGGAAAATCGAAAAAATCTTTAAGGAATCAGCCAAATTCTGAAATGGACTTCAGGGTCTTCATATTGACGATCTGGATGGTTTTACCGTAGATCTTCAGGATCCCGTCTTTCCGGAACTCGCTAAGGGAGCGGATCACATTCTCGGTGGTCATGCCCACATATTCGGCCATCTCCTTGCGGCTCAGGGGCAGTTCAAATTCATTGGAAAAATAGACCTCCGTGGCAAACCTGATCAGCAGGAAGGCCACCCGGCCCCTCAGGTGTTTCTTCCTGATCCGGAGAGAATCGAGTATGATGGCATCGGCCACCCTGCTCATCTTCTGCAGCAGGCTAAGGGCCAGGGGGCCATTCTCCTTTACAATAGAGCGGATCACATCCATCTTCAGGTTACAGGTTACCGAATCCTCCAGGGCTGTAACAGAGTAGTTGTAAAGGTTGGTGGAAAAGACACTCAACAGGCTTACGTAATCGAATGGTTTTGCTATTGAGATGATCTGCTCGGTGCGGTCATCACCCCGTTTGTAGAGCTTCACAAGGCCGCTTTTCAGGTAGACAAAGTCGCTGATGTGTGTGTCCTCCCTGATAATGGTTTCACCCTTAGAAAATTCCTTCTCCACCTTCCCGGAGCAGATCACATCTGCATATTTCCTCTCCAGGTTACCAAAGAAGAGCTCCTTTAATTCACAAAGTTCACATGTGCATGAAGGGTCCATGGGCTTTCAAAATGCTGGTCAACATATCCTCAGGTGATAGATATCATGACATGACAATTATCATATCGTTATCTGGTTCACACAAAATCGTGTCTGCTATTTTTGACGCAGGATTAATCACAACAATCAACAATATTATGCAAAAAATTTTAATACTGGGGGGTGGAACGGCCGGAACCATGATGGCCAATAAGCTTTATAAGGCGCTGGACCGGCAGGAGTGGGAGATCACCGTTGTGGATCAGCATAAAACGCACTACTACCAGCCCGGTTTTCTTTTTATCCCCTTCGGGATCTATAACAAGCAGGATGTGGTTAAGCCCAAGGGAGACTTCTTTCCATCGGGTGTGAAGGTGATCTACCAGGAGATTGAGAGGGTAGAGGGAGAGGCAAACAGGGTCCTTTTAATGGATGGAACCAGTCTGAATTATGACTTCCTGATCATCGCCACAGGTACCCAGACGCGTCCTGATGAAACACCTGGCCTGGAGGGAGAGCAGTGGCGGAAAACTATTTTCGATTTCTACACCATCGAAGGGGCGGTGGCTCTGCAGCAATTTTTCAAGACATGGGAGGGAGGAAAGTTGGTGATGTGTATTGCAGAGCTTCCCTTCAAGTGTCCGGTGGCACCTATCGAGTTTGTCTGCCTGGCAGAGGCATATTTTGCAGAGAAAGGAATCAGGGACAAGGTGGAGATCACTTTTGTTACACCGCTACCCGGTGCATTTACAAAGCCAATCGCCACTAAAATGCTGAGTCAGCTGCTGGAAGATAAAAATATCAAGGTGGTTCCCGATTTCTACCTGGAGCGTATCGATAATGAAAAAAAGGTTCTGAAATCCTATGATGAAATAGAGATCCCCTTTGATGCGCTAACCATCGTTCCTGTAAACATGGGTTCAGAGATGGTCGAACGCAGCGGACTGGGTGATGATATGAACTATGTGGAGACTGATAAGGAGACCCTGCAGTCGAAGCACTTCGAAAACATCTTTGTCCTTGGTGATGCTGCAAATATTCCCACCTCAAAGGCAGGTTCAGTGGCACACTTTGCGGCTGAGATCCTATTCGAGAACCTGATGAATGCCATTGAAAACAGGCCGCTGACAGCCAAATTCGACGGCCATGCGAACTGTTACATCGAGACCGGTTACGGAATGGGTGCGCTGATCGATTTCAATTATGATACGGAACCACTCCCGGGAACATTCCCACTGCCGGGAATTGGCCCCTTCGGGTTGTTGCGCAACACCAAGATCAACCACTATGGTAAAATGATCTTCAGGTGGATCTACTGGCACATTTTGTTGCGGGGCAAGGAGATGCCCATTGAGGCACACATGACCATGGCCGGTAAGAAGAAGGAGATCGCTTAACCGGGAAATCATGGCAGACAATACAGCAAAACAGATCGCCGAACTCAGCCAGAAGGTGGATACCATTCTGGACTATGTGAACCAGCAGAGGCTCAAATCCCAGGCCGTTGATGACCTGGTTGCAGATGCATCGATCATTGGCAAGGATGTCTATGACAGCACCGTGAAGGCACTGGATGACCATGAGGTGGTGCTGGAACCGGATGAACTAAGGGAACTTGGGATCAGGCTTGCCCAGAACGTGGGCAATTTCAATACCATGCTCGATACCCTGGGAAGTGCCATGGACCTGATGAAAGATGTGGGACCCATCGCCAACGAGGTGATCATCGACAGCACAAAAAAGCTACATGAGTTCGAGCAGAAAGGATACTTTGAGTTTCTGAAGGAGTTTGGTCACATCATTGATAACATCGTAACACACTACGGAGTTGACGATGTCCGCATGCTGGCCGACAACGTGGTGGCCATCCTGGATACCGTGAAAGACCTGACGCAACCCGATATGCTCAGATCGGTGGATAATGCAGTGAAGGTCTTCTCCAGCCTGGAGATGGACGATATACCCTCCTATTCAATCTTCGGGGTCATGCGTGAGATGAACAAACCTGAAATGAAGAGAGCGCTTGGATTCTTCATGACCTTTATGAAAAACCTAAGCAAAGACAATATCAACTAATCACAAATCACATAATTATGGCACAAAAAACATTTGCAGGAGTCACTGTCGAGGTGAACGATGAAGGTTACATGACCGATCCTTCACAGTGGAACAAAGAGATTGCGGCCGAACTGGCCAAAGAGGAGGGAATCGAACTGACTGATAAGCACTATGAGGTGCTGGAATTCCTCCGGAATGCCAATGAAAATGGTGTAACCCTGACCATCAGAAGGGTTGGTAAATCGGGAATTACCGATATCAAAGGTTTGTACCAGCTTTTCCCCGGCGGACCGCTTAAGTTTTCTTCCAAGATCGCCGGGATTCCCAAGCCGGCCAGTTGTGTTTAACCAAAAAAAGCGATAGAAAAGATGGCTGAAAAAAATGAGAATCCGTTAAAGAAAGTTTGTATCATCTGTGCCAAGGGCACCATCGAAGATGTATACGCCACACTGGTGATGGCCAACGGGGCCGTAATGGAAGGAATTGAGGCAAAAGTATTCTTCACCTTCTTCGGGCTGGATGCCATTACCAAGAAGCAGATGAACAGGATCAAGACTGCTACTGTGGGGAATCCCGCCATGAGGGCGCCGGGTGGACTGCCTTTTCCAAGCATCCTGGGAGTACTTCCGGGTGTTGAGGCCGGTGTCTCGGCCATGATGAAGAGCCAGATGTATAAACTTGATATTCCTCCTGTGGATGAGTTCCTGGAAATGATCACCGCCGGAGGCGGCGAAATCTACGCCTGCAAGCTGGCCATGGACATGTTCAAACTGGAGAAAAAGGATCTCTGGGAAGAGGTAAAAGGTGTACTCACCGTGGGCGATTTCTACGCCATGTGCGG
>JBDLIQ010000015.1:0-50249 GCA_039714775.1 Bacteroidota bacterium | reverse complement strand
ATGAGCTTTTCTGCGCTGGCTTTCATTTCACTTGCCGAGTCTCCAACGGTTTCGGCAAGGGTAAGTACCTGGTTGAAATTTACAAGTGAAGCATCATACTCCTGGTTGTTCACTTTGGCAACGCCATCATTAAATTCGTTTATTACATCTGTGAGTGTTTGAGCAGACAATGAACCTGCCAGCAGAACACCTCCCACAATTGCTATCATTCTTAATTTCATAGGGCAAACATTTGGTTAAAAATAGAATCGTCAAATATATAAATAATGTAAACAAATACAATGCCAAAATGTTTCCACTGCATCTAGCAAATAATCAGGAGTTTAACTGCGGGTGATTTCTCTGAAAACCTCCTCAAGGCTCTTCTCTTTCAGGGAGAGGGATAAAATGGTAAGACCTTGAGTTACAGCAAAATTAAATATTTCGCCCCTGACATCATGGTGTTCATGGGTTTCCAGAAGAAACTGATTCTTTTCCAGGGATTTGACATTCCTGATAAAGGGAAGCTTTTCCCAGAGGCCGGGATCGATGGGTGCCTCCAGTTCCACATGGATGGTCTGCACTATCCCTGAACCTTTTTCAATCAGGGAGGAGGCCTGTTCATCCGCCACGATACGGCCCCGGTTGATGATCACCACCCTGTCGCATATGGCTTCAACCTCCTGCAGAATGTGGGTGGAAAGCAAGACGGTCTTCTCTTTCCCGATGGAAGAGATCAGGTTTCGTATCTCCTCCAGCTGATTTGGATCAAGACCGGTGGTGGGTTCATCCAGGATCAGGATCTCCGGGTCGTGGATCAGTGCCTGTGCCAGTCCAACACGCTGCCTGTAACCCTTGGAGAGGCTCCCTATCTTTTTGTGAACCTCGGGACCGAGCCCGGTCATCTCAATCACAGCTTCCATTCGCTTGCTTTTTCCGCCTCCCCTTAATCCGTACAGACCGGCCACATAGCCAAGATACTCCCTGATGTACATCTCCAGGTAGAGGGGATTATGTTCAGGAAGGTATCCGATGATCTTGCGGATCTCCTTCCGGTTCTCCATGACGGGCATCTCCCTGATCTGAACAGTGCCCTTGCCGGGTCGCACCGTACCGGTAATGATCTTCATGGTGGTCGATTTCCCGGCACCATTGGGACCGATAAAACCTACAATTTCACCAGTGTTGACTGAAAAAGAGACATCATTCACTGCCAATTGAGAACCAAAACGCTTCGAAATACCTTCAACTATAATTGACATGGTGACTGGTGACTGGTGACTGGTGACTGGTGGTTAGCCGTACATGAACTGGCCCACCTTGGCGAAATTGGATTTCGGATTTACACACATCACCGGAATCTTTTCATTGTTGGAGAGGAGGTATTGCTCCCTGGCACCAAAAATATAATCGAGTTTTGTAATGTGTTTGGTGGTGGTGATCAGGATCAGATCCGCATGGATCTTTTTTGAAAAAGCGAGTAACTCCTTGTGATAGTTTCCCGATTTCGGAGCTTCATGTATCTCGTAGTCGATGTTGTTCTGGATCAGGAACCGGATGGCAAAATTCAGATTTATATTGACCTTTTTCTGCAGGTTCTTATCAGACATCGGGGCCTTGTAAAGGTGGATTTTAGAATTCAGGTATTTTCCGAGGAAGATGGCCCATTGCAGTTTTTCCTTGTTTTCGGATTTGAAATCGATGGGAAATACGATATCCGTATACCTGTCCTTCTGGGGCGGTTCGTCCTGAACTACAATGAAGGGTACCGCTGATCCTGCGATTACCCTCAGGGCCCAGCTGCCGAACAGTTTCTGCCCGCCTTTCATTCCATGGGTGCCCATGACAACAAAATCCACCTGATGCTCCTCCTTGGAGGCATAGTCGGCAATCTCTTTGAATATTTTGCCATGGTGAACATAAAAGCTTACATCCACCCCAAGGTCTTGCTTAATCTCTTTCACCGCAGTTTCCAACTTATTCCTGGCTGGCTCCTCCTCCGTTGGCTCCTCCACAATGTGAAATAAAACGATGTTGTATTTCACAATCTGTGACATCCTTATGGCATGTTTCAGGGCATTGTGTGACACAGCGGAAAAATCCCAGGTAACCATGATGGATTTCTTCTCTTGCTCCATGATGTAAGTTTTTGAACCTCTGGTAAAAATAATTGATTCTTTTTAGATTTATGAAGTTAACGGCAGGAAATTGATAAAATTGTACTTTTGTAGCTTGTTAAAGAAAATATAGACAATTGCTAATGAAACGATCGAATGTAAAAGAGTTGCTGGCTTCGGCCGAAACAGACAGGGATGTATTGTTAAAAGGATGGGTCAGGACCAGGCGTGGAAACAACCAGGTGGCCTTTATTGCCATTAATGACGGAACAATTATTCATAACATCCAGGTAGTGGCCGACCTGGAATCGTTTCCGGAGGAGACCATGAAAAGGGTTACCACCGGATCGAGCATCAGTGTGACCGGGAAGCTGGTTAAATCGATGGGGAAAGGACAGAGCGTTGAGATCCAGGCCAGCGGGATCACCATCCTGGGAGATGCTGATCCGGAGAAATATCCCCTGCAAAAGAAGGGGCACTCCTTTGAGTTTTTAAGGGATATCGCACACCTGCGATTCAGGACCAACACCTTTGGTGCTGTTTTCCGGATCAGGCATGCACTCTCTTATGCCATTCACAAGTATTACAACGACCGGGGGTTCTATTGCCTCCACACCCCGATCATTACCGCCTCCGACGCTGAAGGGGCTGGGGCCATGTTTAAAGTAACCACACTTGATCTGGACGGGGCACCGAAAACAGATGAGGGTGACATTGACTTTACGAAGGACTTTTTTGGTCGCCCCACCAACCTGACCGTATCGGGCCAGCTGGAGGGGGAGTTGGGAGCGCTTGCACTCTCCTCCATCTATACATTCGGTCCCACCTTCAGGGCAGAAAACTCCAACACCCCGAGGCATGTGGCCGAGTTCTGGATGATTGAACCGGAGATGGCCTTCTACGACATTCATGATAACATGGATCTGGCTGAAGATTTCCTGAAGTACCTGATCAGGTATACCCTGGAGCATTGCAATGACGACCTGGAGTTCCTCAATAAGATGGTGGACAAGGGTCTCCTTGAGAGGCTCCGGTTTGTACTGGATCACCCTTTCGAGAGGAAAAGCTATACAGAAGCCGTCGATATATTGATAAAATCAGGAAAAAAGTTTGAATTTCCGGTAAATTGGGGACTTGATCTGCAGGCTGAGCATGAACGTTACCTGGTGGAGGAACATTTCCAGCGCCCGGTTATTCTTACCGATTACCCCAGGGATATTAAAGCCTTCTATATGAAGCAGAACGATGATGGCAAGACTGTCAGGGCGATGGATGTGCTCTTCCCGCTCATCGGAGAGATTATCGGTGGATCCCAGAGGGAAGAGGAGCTGGAAAAACTGCAAAACAGGATGCAGGAGATGAATATTCCTGAAGATGAATTGTGGTGGTATCTGGAAACTCGTAAATTTGGGACGGTTGAGCACAGTGGGTTCGGTCTCGGTTTTGAGCGATTGATCATGTTCATTACAGGGATGAGCAACATCAGGGATGTGATTCCCTTTCCGCGAACACCCAAAAGTGCCGAGTTTTAGAAAAAAAAGATGCTTAAACAGAACCTTCAGCAAAAGCTGTTACAGAAGCTCTCCCCGCAACAGATCCAGATGATCAAGTTGCTGGAGGTCCCGGCTATTCAGCTGGAGCAACGTATTAAGAAGGAGTTGGAAGAGAACCCGGTTCTGGAAGAGGGGGCGGAAGACCCCTATGCGGACCAGGAGGATGTAAGCGAAGAGCAGCCATCCGATCAGCAGGAGGAGTTCTCCCTGGAGGATTATATGCAGGATGATGACATCCCCGGTTACAAACTCAATACCAGGAATTATTCGAACGATAACAAAAGGGAGGAGATCCCGTTCACCATGGGAAGCTCGTTCAGGGAGCAGCTCAAGAGCCAGCTTGGACTCAGAAAGCTAAACGAAGAACAGGAGGTACTGGCTGAGTATGTACTGGGTAACATTGATGATGATGGTTACCTGAGGCGGGAGCTTGAAGCCATTGCCGACGACCTGGCCTTTACGGCTGGAACGGAAACCTCCTATGAAGCACTGCACGAGGTGCTGATGATTATCCAGGAATTCGACCCGGCAGGGGTGGGAGCCCGGAACCTGCAAGAGTGTCTGCTGCTCCAGATTGCCAGGAAAGAGATGGATAATCCGGTTACCGAACTGGCACAAAAGATACTCAGGAATCATTTCGAGGAGTTCACCAACAAGCATTACGACAAGATTATCCAGAGGATGGGGATCACTGAGGAGGAGCTGAAGGAGGGGCTTGAAGAGATCCTGAGGCTTAACCCAAGGCCGGGAGGGTCCATCGGCGATTCTCATGGAAAATCTTTTCACCACATTGTTCCTGATTTTACCCTGGAAGAGAATGAGGAGGGGCTTCAACTCTTCCTGAATTCCAACAATGTACCGGAACTGAGGGTAAGCAGGACCTATTCCGACATGTTTGAAAGCTACAATGCCAATAAGGCATCAGCCAGCCGGGATGAAAAGGATGCCATCACTTTTGTGAAGCAGAAGCTGGATTCTGCCAGGTGGTTCATTGATGCCATCAGGCAGCGGCAAAATACCCTGTTACATACCATGAATGCCATCCTTGAGTATCAAAGGGATTATTTTTCCGAGGGGGATGAAACCCGGATGCGCCCCATGATTCTGAAAGATATTGCCGACATCACCGGTCTGGATATATCAACCATATCAAGGGTTGTGAACAGCAAGTACATCCAGACACATTTCGGAATCTTCCCGTTGAAGTACTTTTTTTCCGAAGGGTTGCTGACAGAGAGTGGGGAGGAGGTCTCGACCCGGGAAATTAAAAAGATCCTCCAGGAGTGTATCGACAACGAGGAGAAGCGAAAACCACTGACGGACGACCGGCTTGCTGTCATTCTTAATGAGAAGGGGTACCAGATTGCCCGAAGAACAGTAGCCAAATACAGGGAACAGCTGGGTCTTCCGGTGGCAAGGCTTCGCAAAGAGTTATAGGAGATTGGAGATGAACAGAGCAGCCCGTCTAATCTCCTATATATTCCATCCCCTGCTGATGCCCACACTGGGCCTGTTACTGATCCTGAATTCGGGTACCTATCTCTCTTTAATTGATCCCGTTGCAAAGCGTGCCATCCTCTTTGTGATGGCCCTGGGAACCCTGTTTATTCCCCTGATGATGCTTCCCATGCTTTTTTACCGGAACCTGGTTAACTCCACCCGGGAGAGTCTCCGTGAAAAGAGGCTGGTACATCTTCTGATGCTCCTGATCTTTTACGTGATCACCTTCATATACTTTGTACGGCTCCCGGTGAGCCGGGTGATCCATGGCTATGTTCTTTCGGTATCGATCCTGCTGTTTGTTGTATTGCTGGTGAGCGTGAAATTCAAAATATGCGGCCACATGGCAGCCCTTGGGGGGATGACCGGGCTCATTGCTGCCCTGATGCTGCTTTACGAAACTCCGCTACAGGGTATTCTTATTGTAAGTCTGCTGGCAACCGGGTTGACAGGGAGTGCAAGGCTGATAACCGGAGCGCAGCGGCCGGCGGAAGTCTATTCAGGTTTCCTGGTTGGTTTCGGGGTGGTTCTGGCTACTTTTCTTCTCTACTGACATCTTCCACCAGGTCATTCTCGTCGAGCATGATATTCAGCTTCATAAGGACCTCGTTATATACCTGGTCCATCAGGTCGGGGTGCCTGCTGTACTGGAACATGGTCGTATCGAACATCTGCCTGGAAACCTCGTATTTATCAAGAATGGGACCCAGCACATCGATGGAATCTGTATCCTCATACCTGCGGTAGAATTTTCTGTCGTTGGTGATCCCGTCCACCAGGTGGATATCCACCAGCAGATCCACCAGCACCTCTCTGGGTACAAAGTCTTTACCTGAAATCTTCTTTTTGTTAATACATCCGGGAAGGAGGATCAGAGCCAGGAGAAGCGCCACGAACAGGGTACGGTTGGACATGGCTGCTATTTGAGGTCATTAAAACGGTACCCGATCATAATTTCGTGAGTCCCTGTGTTGTACTTGCGAAGGGTTGTAATGCCAATGTCATAGGCATACCCGAAAAACAGGGTCTCATCAAAACTATATCCTATCAGGATCGACACTGCTTCGTGGAAACGGTATGACAGAGCGCCCCAGGCCGTTTTCTGCCATTCAACCCTGGCGGTCAAATCGAAGCTCAGCTCTTTAGGGGCAGTCCCTTTTATCATTACCGATGGCTTAAGTACCCAGTCCTGGTCGATGGCATAGTTATAGCCACCTGTCAGGTTGATATGCGTCTTAAGCCGGTTTATCCCCTCCCTGTTGTCGACGATCTTCACATTGTTGTTCAGGAGTTGCGCAGCCGACAGTCCCACATAGAAATCCTCGGCATAGAGGTAAACCCCAAGGCTTGCATCGGGCATGTAGTTGGTGCTGACCATATTGAGGATGGCCGGATCAGAAACATCCCTGGGATCCAGTTGCATGCCGTCGATCCTGTACTGGAGCAGACCGGCGGAGATCCCCATGGAGAGTCTCATGTCGTTGTTGATCGCGATGTTGTAAGCATAGGACCCCATAAACCCGGTTCTGCTGGTGGGCCCTGTAACATCATTATAGATATACCCGCCATAACCCATGTCACGCTTCGCATGGGGACCATAGAACCCAATGGAATTTGTCACCGGCGGATCGGTCAGTCCAAGCCACTGAAAACGGTGGTTGGTACGGATCTGATAATGGTTATGTACACCAGCGATGGCGGGATTGATCACGAAATCATTGAACATGTACTGTGTATATTGGGGCAATTGTTGTCCAAACAGGTTTCCTGAACCCGCAATCACCAGCACCAGCATTATGTTTCTTACTTTTCTCATGCTACCTGATTATCGTTACATTACCTGTTATGGGATTTGCCCCGCTGTAGGGGATGATCACATAGTAGTAGGTTCCCATGGGTACCTCCTTGCCCCGGGCAGTTCCATCCCACCGGCTGCCGTCGTCATAACCCGTGGTGGAGAACAACAGATCACCCCACCGGCTGTACACCTCAACCACCATGTCGGGGAACCTGTCAGCACTCCCGATGTCAAAATAATCATTGATGCCATCCCCGTTGGGAGAGAATACGTTGTATGCCTTGATCTCCTCAATAACCTCGACATGGACCGAATCCACCTCTTCACATCCCAGCTCATTGGTTGCATATACCAGGTAGTATGTTGAGGACCTGGGTGAGGCTACCGGGTTGGGAATGGTACTATTGTCAAGCCCTTCTGCAGGCTCCCACCGGTAAGCGGTGAATGGCCCACCCACAACCTCAAGCTGTGCGGATGTCCACTGTGCAATCGCTGTATCCTGAGTCACCTCCAGTCCGGTCTCGGGATGAAGGGCGATGGTCACAGTGTCTGTGTTATAGCAGCCAAATGAACTGCCCTCCTCGGTGATGGTCAGCACATAGGTGATGGGCTCTGTAACCCCGTTTGCCATGGTGGTTACCGAGTCCGGGTAGGAGAGGAAGGTAGCGGGAGACCAGGATGCAATTGTTCCTCCTGCTCCCTCCAGCTGGATGGAGCTCCCCTCACAGATGGTGGTATCTTTCCCCGCATAGGCGTTGACGATTACCCAGCTGTTCACCGTGATGGTATCGGTTCGGGTACACCTGTTCTCATCGGTGGTTTGAATGATGTGTTTACCAGCCACAATGTTAGGCCGGTCTCCATCAGTACTTCCATCCGACCAGAGGTGGGTATAGCTGCCCGATCCACCCGATATGGTCACATCGATGGCTCCTGTTTCGCTAAAGGCATTGCATTCGGCAGGGGAGGCAGAATGAGAAAGTGTGAGCTCGTCCGGCCTGGTGATGGTGACGGATCCTGTAAACACTTTTCCTGCAGCATCCCTGGCCATCAGGAGGTAGGTGGAGTCGGGCAGCAGGTTCTCGAAGAGCTCCTCTGCACCAAATGTCTCTCCGTTATCGATGGAGAACTCTACCGCGCCTTCAGCATCCTGGGGAATGAATTCAATGCTTCCGTCAAAAGTATCAAAACAGGATGCGTGGGCAACATTGACAACCACATTCAGTGGCGGATCATCCATGATCTCCACCATCTCTTCATATGTACATCCGTTCATATCCCTTACAATGACATGGTATATGCCGGCATTCAGCTCCAGGTAAACGGTCTCTGTTGAGAATGATCCTCCTGCTCCCCCGATGCTGTATTCATAGGGTGGCAATCCGTTGGTGGCCCCCGAAATGGTGATGCTCCCCAGGTTATCATAGGTGACATCGGTCTTAGTAATGGTGGCCAGAATGGGCAAAGGTTCATTGATGGTGGCCTGTTCGGTAAGGGTACAACCCTTCTGGTCCCTCATATAAACCGTGTGTTCTCCTCCCGGCAGGTTGATAAATGTACCGGAGGTTTGATAATCCACATCGTCCAGGGAGTATTCCAGGCTGCCTGTTCCACCACTGCCTGTTGCCTCCAGGCTGCCTGTGCTGTCGCCCCCACAGGTGGTGATATCGGTGGCTGTTACTGCGAGGTTCAGCCCGGGCGGGTTGGTCAGAGTGACCGATCCACCGTACGCCTGGCATCCGTTGGCATCCCTGATATATACTTCGTAGGTATCGGGTGTCAGCCCGGTAATCACTGAATCAACTCCCCAGGTAACCTGGTTATCCACAGAGTAGGTGTAGGGGCGAACTCCTTCACTCACATAGATGCTGATTGATCCATCCCCGGCCCCGTTGCAGCTGATGCTGTCACTTACGATGGAATCAAAGACAAACTGCGGTGGATCAACAAGGATCAGCGGGGAGGTATCTACCGGTCCGCAACCAGCTGCATCTTCCACAGAAACAGTGTAGGTATCCGGCGAAAGGTTGCTGAACGAACCTCCGGCGTCTGTAACACCACCCGGATTCAGTGTGTAATTCAGCGGAGGTGTGCCGCCCGACGCAGTAACCACAATCAACCCATCGTTTGCTCCTGTACAGGTAATTGGAGTCACAATGGCCGTTTCGATCACAATGGGATCGGGTCCGGTAAGTGTTACCACCGTATCGAGTGTACAACCGTTGTCGTCCATAAGGGTCACCGTGTGGTTGCCGGACAGCTGTTTGATGAAGTTACCGTTGGGTTTGAATGCGCCTCCGTCAATGTTGTAACTGAGTGTGCCAGTTCCTCCCGAACCGGTCACTGTAATCTTGCCTGATGCATCACCGGCACAGCCGGTCACATGGGTAAGGCTCACCATGTCCACAACAATTGCAGGGGGAGCCAGGATCACAAAGGTTGTATCGCGCATGCAACTGTTGCCATCCTCCATGGTCACCTTGTGTGGCCCAACCGGCAGGTTCTGGAAAACTCCTGCAGGGTTGACCAGGGTATCATTCAGGGTATAGGTGATGACCCCGTTTCCTCCTGACCCCGATACCACAATGCGCCCTGTGTTGTCATCATAGCAGGCTGTAATATCCTCCTGTACATAGGAGTCGATCCGGAGCATGGAGGGCTGGGAGATCACATTCAGGTTACCGGATTTCTCACATCCGCTGGCATCCTGCACCACCGTTTGGTAATCTCCTGCAGGCAGGTCGGTGAAAACATGGGTGGTGAAGAAATCAACCCCCCCGTTGATGGAGTAGAGGTAGGGCTCAGTGCCACCCTCAACAGCATCGATGGAGATCTGCCCCAGGGAGTCGCCATAGCACAGGTTCTGTCCCGATTTGGTCTCACCCAGGATCTGGATCTCCTGTGGTTCATGGATGGTGATGGTGTCAGAGATCACGCAGAGGTTTGCATCCCTGGTCCAGATGGTGTAGAGGCCGGGCCCCAGGTTGCTGAACAGGTTAGCCGGACCATAAGCACCGTCCAGGTTACCAAGCCTGGAGTATTCATAAGGTGCTGTGCCGCCCGAAGCGGTCACTGTGATGGTCCCGTCCCCATCGCCGTAGCAGACAATATCTGTGCCTGCAAGTGAAATTGTGAGGGGTGGCGGTTCGGTAATGGTGACCATATCCGGATAGGAAGCGGAACAACCCGCTGCATCTGAAATATCCAGAGAATAGCTCCCGGCAGTCAGCCCCGTCGGATCCTCATCGGTCGATACGGTGGTCCCTGCCCCATCGGTCCAGTCAAAAACAAGCGGGACGCTCCCTCCTGTGATATCAATCTCTATGGACCCGGTTGCCTCCCCGTTACACAATAGATCTGTATGAGAAACATAAGTGGCAGTAATGGCCGGTGGCTCGGTGATGGTCTCCACACCCGCGAAAACATCAACACACCCGTTGCCATCGGTGATCGCCAGGTCGTAGGTGCCGGCCTCCAGGTTGGCAATATCCTCTGTTGTGGCTGTGTATCCACCCGGACCGCTCCATGCAAAGGTGTAAGAGGGCACCCCGCCGGTGACAGTAACATCGATGGATCCGTCGGCATTTCCCGCACAGGTGATGTCCGATTTGGATGAAGTGAGGGTAACATCAGCCGGTTCGGCAATTGTTGCAATATCTGTAAAGAGGGTGGGGCAGCCATTGTCATCAGTGACGGTCACACTGTATGATCCGGCCTCCAGTCCCGTGATGTCCTCGGTGGTTGCTGTAAATCCACCCGGACCGCTCCATGCAAAGGTGTATGGGGCAGTTCCACCGGCGGGGGTCAGGTCAACCGATCCGTTTCCGTTCCCGAAGCAGTCGATATCCACACTGGTGGCCGTGGCGGTAACAGGGGTAGGTTCTGTAAGCACCTGGTCGGTCATCACCTCAATGCAGCCCAGGTTATCGGTGACAGTCAGCCTGTATGAACCCGCCTGTACTCCTAATAGATCTTCAGTCGAAGCGGTGAAACCGGAGGGCCCGGTCCAGTCGAAAGTATAACCTGGTGATCCTCCCGATATACCGGCATCGATTTCACCATCTGATCCGCCGTTACATGAGATATGCGTCAGTGCGAAGGTGGCAGTGATGGCTGTGTTGGTATTAACCGTGGCCACATTAATAAAGTCTTTGACACAACCATGCGAATCGGTGATCGTAAGGCTGTAGCTCCCTGTCTCCAGGTCTGAAATATCTTCGGTGGTGGCTGAGAATCCACCCGGACCGCTCCATGAAAATGAGTAGGCAGCTGTTCCTCCGGCCGGTGTGATCCCGATGGCTCCTGTTGCATCCCCGTTACAATCCACATCGGTGATGTTGTCGACCGTGACTGAAATGTCGGCCGGCTGACCGATGGTGACCAGGTCGTTAAACAGCTGAGAGCATGTGTTGTTGTCGGTGACTGTCAGGTCGTAGGTGTCAGCCACCAGGTCATTTGGATCCTCCATGGATGAGGTGTGCCCGGTGCCATCACCGCTCCATAAAAATGTGTAGCCGGGCGTGCCCCCTGAAACGGATATGTCGGCCGATCCGTCAGAGCCCCCGAAACAGAGAGTTTCCCCTGTACTGTTCACAGTCGCCACAATTGGATCGGGCTGGTTGATGGTGAGCAGGTTTGTGAATACCTGGCTGCAGCCATTGTCATCGGAGAGGGTCAGGTTGTAGTCATCGGCCGGCATGCCCGAGGGATCCTCATCCGAAGAGGTGTATCCCGATGTGCCTCCCGACCATGCAAATGAATATGAAGGGGTCCCCCCCGAAGGGGTGATCTCTGCAGAACCATCGGCACCACCCGGACAGCTCACATCGGTGGTGCCGGTCACAGTAACCTCCAGGGGTGGCGGTTCGTTGATGATGGCAAAGTCATTAAAGACCCTTGAACATCCATCGCCATCGGAGAGGGTGAGGTTGTAGGTGTCGGCCTCCAGGTTGAGGGGATTCTGAGCGGCGGAGGTGAGGCCGCCGGACTGTCCCTCCCATAGATAGGTATAACCGCCCGCCCCTCCTCCCGGAGTCATGGAGGCTGTACCGTCATTTCCACCGCTGCATGAAACATCCGTGGTGGCGTTAAGAAGCGCAGTGAGCTGGGTGGCCTGGGTGACAGTGACCGGACCCATACTGGCCGAACACATGTTGTTGTCATACACTGTTACGAAGTAGTCCCCGGCCTCCAGGTTGGTAATATCCTCTGTGGTGGAGGTGTAACCGTTTGGTCCGCTCCACGAATAGGTGTAACCGGTTCCGCCGCCTCCGGGGGTTCCTCCGCCAGGGGAGATGGAGATCGATCCGGTAAAGTCACCATAACAGACCACATCGGTTACATTGTCTTCGGTGATGGTGATCACTAGTGGATCGTTAATGGTCATGGGTGAAGTTGCATCGCTGGATGTACAGAGGGGATTATCATCCGTGACGGTAACCACATAGTCGGTGCCCGGGAGCAGGTCGGGGAAGAAACCTGTTCCGTTGGTGTGGTTCTCGGTGCCGGTCAGTTCAAATGTGTAGGTCCCGTCTTCACCTGTAGCGGTAACTGTGATGGTTCCGTCCCCAAGGCCGTTGCAGGAGACATCGGTGGGGATGGCCGAGGTGATGGAGATGGGATCGGGGCCGCCAATGGTCGCCCAGGCCAGTCCGTCAGTATTTGAAGGATCTTCATCCGAGACCATCACCAGGTAGTTGGTGAACTTCTCGTGACCTGTGAAGGTGTAGGTGCTGGAGGCCATGGGCCCTGCAGTTTCTACGGGTGTAAAACCCTGGAGCAACTGGTAAGAGTAGTCGCCTGTACCTCCTGAAACAGAGACGGTAATCGTACCATCCGATGCGCCTCCGCAGGTGACATTGGTGGTGGATTCAACCGTTATAATAACATCCCCCTGGGCCTGCAACTGCATTCCTGCAACAGAGAGGAGCATTATATTTAATAAGATCCAGGATCTCTTCATTCGAAATTGTTTAAACTAATAGAAAGATAAAATATCTAATCCTCTATATTACTGTGTTGACCTGCTTTTGGTTGCATTAAAAATAACCTATCTCTTGTTTAATAAGCCACAAAGTTTTAAACAATGCCGTTGCGCTCCATATTTTCAAGGTATTTTCTGGAGATCTGCTTTACAGGGTAGCGTGCAGCGATGAGTCCGATCAGCAGCACCGTGAGCCAGATCAGCAGGATGTCTACCGCCTCGATCTTCACCGGGTAGGCATCGATGACAAAGGATCCGCTGCCCGAGAGCTTAATCAGTTCAAAGCGTTGCTGGATCCAGCTGATCCCGGTTCCCAGCACAAGCCCCAGCGCACTTCCGGTGACAGAGATAAGCCATCCTTCAACCAGGAAGATCTTTTCGATCAGGCGGTTTTCTGCACCCAGGTTGCGAAGGGATGCGATGTCCCTCTTCTTGTCGATGATCAGCATGCTTAAGGAGCCAATGATGTTGAATGAAGCAATGATCAGGATGAAGGTCAGGATCAGGAAGATGGCCCATTTTTCGGACTTCATTACCTTGTAAAACAGTGCATTCTGTTGCTCCCTGTTCTTCACGTTGAACCCGGGCCCCAGGAGGGATTGGATCTCTTCCTGCACCTGCTGGGCAGGATAGGCCGGGTCGAGCTTCACCTCCAGGAAGGAGACCTCACGCTGGTAGGAGAGCAGCTCCCTTGCAAACCCGATGGGCACAATTACATACCTGGAGTCAAAGTCCTTCTCGATGGCAAAGATGCCCGATGGATAGAGAAAATCCCTTCGGATCGACTCCTCGGGCTGGGCCATATTAAACCTCGATTTGCGGTCAATGGTGTAGACATAGAGCGGGTTGATGAAGCTGAGACCGATCCTCAGGTTGTAGGCCACACCCTGTCCCACCACCGCATAGGGCCGGTTCTTATCCTTAAGTTTCATGGAGCCATCGTAGATCATCGAATCGATTCCGGTAACCGCCTGGAAGGCGTCATCCACACCTTTGATGATGCCGAGATGCTGTTTCTCTCCGTAAAGCAGCAGTACATTCTCTTCCAGCACCTGGGAAACGGCTTCCACTCCGGCTATCTGCTCTATTTTCAGGGTGGTGCCCGGATCCGGCTCAAAGGTTTTGCCCTCCACTGCCGAGATCTGAATGTCGGGATCAAAGGTGCTGAAGAGTGATTTAACCACGGAATCGAAACCGTTGAATACCGAAAGCACAATCACCAGGGCCATGGTTCCCACGGTGACCCCCACCACCGAGATGGCTGAAATGATGTTGATGGCATTCTGGGATTTCTTCCCGAGCAGGTAGCGCCTGGCTATGTAGAATGAGAGGTTCACTTTTTGCACTTCACAATAAGCCCTGTTCCTGTTGAGTGATGGCCCCTGACATCGGCAAGGTTCAGGAAAAAGGAGAAGGGGTAGACCACCAGGTAGTAAAAAGGAAGTAGCAGCAGGAGGAGTTTAGACGCATTGGCCAGCAGGATGGGGTATTTCATGGAGAGCTTCCAGGAGAGCTTTCCCGGTTTGCCGTAAGCGTAGCGAACATCCACCTCGGTGAACCCGGCCGATTGGAGTTTCTCATCGATCTCATCGATCCCGTAGCCATCCCTTACATGCTCATCGATAAATGACTCCTCATGCTCATGATGCACATCTGATCCCCCCTGGTCCGATGGGGTTGAGATCAGAAGCACACCTCCGGGTTTCAAAGACCGGTAGAGGTTTTTCATCACCCCCCGGTCATCCTCGATGTGTTCCAGCACATCCACCGAAAGGACCAGGTCAAAGGCCTCCTCTCTGTCAAACCCGGTCAGGTCGGCATATTCAAATGAAACAAGCCCATCTTTCCCGATGGAGGTAAAAAAACGGTTGCAGTCCTCCACCTGTTCCTGCTTGATATCGAGTCCGGTTATCTTTGCTGCCGGGTATCTCCGGGAGAGGAAATGGACATACTGCCCGAATCCGGAGCCGGCATCGGCGATCTGCTGCGGGTTAAAACCCTGCTTGTTCAGTCTCCTGAGCTCCCTTCGGATATGCCATGAGCGCAACAGCAGGAGATCCAGCATCCGGTAAAACAGGATCCTGAGAAAAGGGGTGCTGTTAAAGACGCTGCCCAGGCTGCGCTTGATGGGATCATACTTCATCAATCCTATTTTTGCGGTGCTTACTCATCCAGGAGGTTTTCAATCCGGTCGATGTAATCGAGGGAATCGTCCAGGTAGAATATAAATTCGGGGATGTGTTTCAACTGGTTGCGGAGACGTATCCCCATCTCTCTCCTGATCTGGAGAGCCCTTTCCGATATGGCCTTCATGGCCTCTTCCTGTTGCTGGACGGGGAAGAGGCTGAGGTAGGCTTTTGCAACACCCAGGTCCGGACTGATGCGTACCACGGTAACGGTGACCATTTTACCTCCTGTGATCTCCGAACCCCTCTTCTGGAAATAATCTCCAAGCTCTTTCTGTAACAGCCTGGATACTTTATGCTGCCGCGTGGTTGTCATGCCGGCAAAAGTACGGTTTTTCAAGAACATTTTATAGTTTTGCAGCATGGATACAGTATTAAGCGGGATCAGGTCGACAGGGAACCTTCACCTGGGCAACTATTTTGGGGCAGTGAAGAATTTTGTAAAGATGCAGCACGAGAACAGGTGCTTCTTTTTCGTGGCCGATTATCACTCCCTCACCACCCACCCTAAACCGGAGAACCTGCATGACAACATCCGGAAGGTGCTTTCGGAGTACCTTGCCGCCGGACTCGACCCGGAGGTGGCCACACTCTATATCCAGAGCGATGTGCCCGAGATCCCCGAGCTCTATCTGCTGCTCAATATGAATGCCTATGTGGGGGAGCTGGAGCGCACAACCACCTTTAAGGAGAAGATACGCAAGCAGCCCGAGAACGTCAATGCCGGATTGCTCACCTACCCGGTGCTGATGGCTGCCGATATCATCATTCACAATTCCGACAAGGTACCGGTGGGAAAGGACCAGGAGCAGAATCTGGAGATGGCCCGCAAATTTGCCAAGCGGTTCAACCACATGTATGGCGTGGAGTATTTTACCCTGCCTGAGCCTTACAATTTCGGGGAGGAGCTGGTTAAGGTGCCCGGCCTGGACGGCACAGGGAAGATGGGGAAAAGTGAAGGGAACGGTCTCTACCTGGCCGATGAACCGGCAGCAATTCGCAAAAAAGTGATGCGCGCGGTGACCGATGCAGGTCCGCAGCAGCCCAACGCACCGATGGCCGAACCGGTGGCCAACCTCTTCTACCTTTTAGAGCTGCTCTCCACCCCCGATACCGTGGAGCACTTTCGCAACAGTTACAACGACTGCACCATCCGTTATGGTGATCTGAAGAAACAGCTTGCAGAGGACATTATCACATTTACCACCCCCATCCGCGAGCGCATCAACGAGATCTACAACGATACCGACTACCTGAGCAAGGTGGTGAAAATGGGTGCCGAAAAGGCCCGCGAAAGCGCCTCCAAAACCGTCCGCGAGGTGCGCGAGATCCTTGGATACAGGCCGTTCTGAGATCCAGGCAGGATTCAGCGACGATCACTGTTTGCTGTTTTTCCGGGAATTGTATATTTTGGGGTATACTAACTAGAGTTTGTCTATAAACCAAAGTGTTTGATTCAGAAAGTTCGAATTCAAGGCTTGTGAAGCACTCAAATTGGGAGTTTACTTTTGTAAATGACCAATTTTCGGGCAAGTGTAACGCAGAAGTCGGACTTTATGGACAAACACTAACTAAACCTCATCCCATGAAAAAAACAGGCCCACTGTTCTTTGTGATCCTCTTTGCAGGGATCCTTTCAATCTCCAATCCTGGTTATGGACAGGAGAATCCCATGGGCAAGTTTGCCTTGTCGGTGAATCCACTTGGGTTCATGGAGTTTGGCCCGCTCATCAATGCTGAATTTGGATTGACCGACAACCTGGTCCTCAATACCCATGTGCGGTTTCATTCATTGGGTCTGCTCTCCTATGTGATCGATGATTGGCCCGACCGCCTTACTGGCATTGCCATGGGCGCCGGACTGCTCCATTTTTTTGGCTCCTCTATGCATAAACCCTATGTGGGCGGATTGATTGAATTGCACCATTCAACACAATTCTATCTGGACGATGGAACCGGCACCACCAACATGGCCATATTCATTGCCAACGGGGGATACAGGTTCAGGTTTGACAGCGGGTTCTTCATTAACACCGGTCTCTTTATGGGATTTGGAGCCGGTCCCTACACCTGGGCTTCGGAAAACTACCCGTCCGACGACTACACGGATTTGTCAGTAGTCCCCTTCGGGATGGCCGAGCTGACCCTGGGTTTCGAGTTCTGAAAAGTTCAGTCATAAGTTAATTCCCAAAAAGCCTGTTTCATTACCCAGGTTGAAGGGGTGTATCTATTACCATGAAATAGCTGGCTGTTGGTATGAGTTTTCCTCACTTCATTTCAGATGGTTTTTTTTAAATGAAGATAATCAGCTCTATAGGGGCTTAATCTTATGGTTTCTCGGGTGTCCCATTTTAAAAAAATGTGAAGTCACCAGGTGGGGACTTTTCATGATCGGGTGACTTCTCATCGTATTTAATCTGCTCATCGGCGCAATCTAAACGCCTTATACTTAACGATATAATAAATTTATAAACCTGAGGGTGATAAATTAAAACTCATCACTTGGTGACTAAGTCACCAGATAGTGACTTTCAAAAATCCCAAAAATGACTACCCTTTTTTTCTCGGCTGACAATTGCTCCCACACACAGACAGAGCTGGGAGACTCAGGCAGAACCGGAAAGAGTTGTTAAAAAATAAAAGTCCGCCTGTGAGAGACGGACCTGGCCCCGGTGTTCAGGGAATATGTTGGATAAACTGTCACACAACATAGAACAAATAGCGTGCCAAAGATTGAATTACGCTCGCATATTAGTTTCGCTGAGCTCGCAAGCTCGGTTCCCCGTAGCTTGCTGCGAGGAGAGTCAATTACAGTGACCAATCGACCCTCTCCGCCCCCTGCGCTTCGAGGTAAGCATTGGTTCTGGAGAAGTGTTTACAGCCGAAGAAACCGTTGTATGCAGAGAGGGGTGAGGGGTGGGCCGCTTTAAGGACCAGGTGTTTGTTTGTATCCACCAGCGCCTCCTTGGCCTGGGCGTATCTTCCCCATAACAGGAACACCACCCCGGTCTTTTGTTCCGAGATCTTTTGGATAACCGCATTGGTGAAGGTCTCCCAGCCCCGGTTCTGGTGCGAACCGGCCTGAGCGGCGCGGACCGTCAGGGTGGCATTGATCAGCAGCACCCCCTGGTCGGCCCAGTTAACCAGGCTGCCGTGATCCGGTATGTGGATCCCCAGGTCTGAATGCAGCTCCTTGAAAATATTGACCAGCGAAGGGGGCTGACGGATCCCGGGAGGAACCGAAAAACACAATCCGTGGGCCTGCCCTTCACCATGGTAGGGGTCCTGTCCGAGGATCACCACCTTGACCCTGTCGAAGGGGGTGTGCTGAAAGGCGTTGAATATCAGTTTTCCGGGAGGATAGATGGTGTGGGCCGTTGTCTCCTCCACGAGAAATGCTTTCAGCTGGCTGAACCAGGGGGACTGGAACTCCTCCCAGAGGATCTTTTTCCATCCCGCTTCGATATCGGGGTCAATAGATGGCATGGTGAGGAAAGATACCAAAAGCGAAATTCTCTTGCAAGAAGGTGGACCTCCTATTGGTAGTGATCGCTTCATTTGATGCGATCGTCTTTGTCCCGGATTCGATTCCAACTGAGGTTACAGGGTAAACCTGGCGGTCAGAAGGAGGTTCCTGCCCGGGGCGCTCACTCCCGCCGCGTACGGTTTATAGAACTGGTCCACCAGGTTCTCCACAGCCACCATCAGGTCAAAATGGTCACCCACATCGAGACCGGCTTTCATATTAAGGGTCCACCATGACGGGAATCCATAGGCCATGGCCTCTTCATCGTTGTCCTCGCCATAGGGTGAGAAGTCTTTGGCATTTTTCCACCCCTGGTAAACCACGTAGGTATCCAGGAAAAACCGGTTTCGCCTGTAGGTAATGGAGGTGCGCCCAAAAATGGGAGGTATGTGGCCCAGGGGTACATTATCTGTATAGTTATAGCCCTTTGTATAATTGAGGGTCCCTTTCAGGGTGAAGTTCCTGTTCAGGTTTGAGACCAGCCGCAATGTGGTACCGTAGATGCCTCCCCGTCCCGCATTGTAGTTGGTGGTGATGCGGTAGGGATCTCCGTCATACCAGAGCGAGTCTTCACCACTGAGCTGGTAAGCGGTCCGCACAATGGCATCCTGCAGATAGGTATAGTATCCCACCAGTTCGATCTTCATATAACCCTCCACCACCCTGCTGATGCCGATCTCTGCATTGTAGGAGTATTCAGGGGTGAGGTTTTCGTTGGGAACGGTAATGAAATCATCCTTGGCCCTCACCTTCCCGTAATCATCCACATTGGGATTCCTGAATCCGGTGGAGAGGATGGCGTTGATCTGCCAGTTATCGGATGGGGTGAATACCATTCCCAGGTTGCCGGTCAAAGCTCCGTTCACAATATCGATCTGTTCGAAGGGCAGGGTTGTGCCGGTAAACTCAGATGAGAGACCGGCCCTGCTGTACCGTGCCCCTCCGTTCAGAACAGCCCGCTTTCCAAGGGTCCATTTATAACTTGCATAGGCCGATGCACTCCAGGTCTGGCTCCCGCCACCGGGATAGCGGGTCTGTGCGGGCCACCGCTGCCCGTCGTTGATCGCTTCATACCAGGCCTCCGATTCGACCCTGTTGTGGTTCAGCTCCACTCCGTAGTTCAGCCTGTGCCTGGTTTGCCACACCTTGAGCATATCAGTGTTCAGACTAAACACCAGCACATCCTCCTGCTGGGTAAGCAGTGAATCAGCCCTGAACTTCCTGGAATGGCGGTCCTCGCCAATTCCCTGGAAAGCAATGATGGTGGTCATGTTGGTGAAGAGGCGGTTGTCCTTTTTCAACACATTTTTCAGGGAGACCAGCGTGCGGTCCTGTGGTCCGTAATAATAGGCAGCATATTTCAGGTTGTTCCCGTTGTCATTGTAATCGTTCAGTTTATCGAGGCGGTCGATATTGGAAGAGGTAGAGTACTGCAGGTTCAGGATCCAGTCTACATATTTTGACGGTGAGTACCTCACCTTCTGCAGGAGGTCCATCTGGCTGTATCCTGTATTTCTCTGAACCAGGGGGTTTTCATTGGCAACGGTGGAATCGATCCCGTTTATCCGCTCAACATAATGCATCACCTTTCCCCAGTCGCCCAGGGTTGGGTTTCTGTGGGAGCCCATCCGGATATCACCCATCTCCTTGTAGGTAACACTTGTTAGTGAACCCCATCTTCGCTTCCCTGCCGAAAAATCGAGGTGGCCCGTCAATCCCCTGTTGGCTGAGGAGTAGGTGGTGTAGGCATGGGTAGTGAACGCGTACTGGTTCTCCCCGGCCAGCTCAGGATCTCTCGTGTAGTAGTGAATGACACCCCCCAGGGCATCGCTGCCGTAAATAATTGAGCTGGGGCCGAATATCACCTCAGTCCGTTCGAGTATGGAGTGGTCGATGGTGATGGAGTTCTGAAGGTGACCGCTGCGGTAGATGGCGTTGTTCAGCCGCACCCCGTCCACCACAAGCAGGATTTTGTTGGCCTCGAACCCCCGCAGGATCGGACTTCCTCCTCCCCCCTGGGTCCGCTGGACCATAATGTTCCCGGTCTCCTCGAGGATTCCGGCAGATGTGAGCCCTGTACTCTCCATGAGCATGGCCTCCTCAAGTACATCCACCATATAGGGAATGGTCAGCTTGCTCTCCCTGGATTTGGAGGCAGAGATCACATACTCTTCAATGAGAATGTTTTTCCGCTCCAGCTCCACAATTTTCTGTTCTGCAAGCTCCTGAACGCTGAAGTTTACTGTGATGAAGGAGGGATGCTGAAACAGGATGGTGTCCGATAAGGGGAAAATGGAGAGGTCGATTATGCCGAGGCTATCGGTAATGGCAGCACGCTCCCGGGTGCTGTTAAATACTGCCACATGCTGAATGGGAGAGCGGTCCGAAGCACTGACAACCCTGATATTCTGGGCGCACAGTGAGACCGTTAAAAACAAGATGCTTACTATGAAGCCTGTACGAACTTTCATTGTATAAAAAAGTACGCAAAAATATGCAAAAATTATACCAATAGTTCATTTTCAGGTTGCCATCTTAAGCGATCCGCCGGTTGTGTTGGTAATTTTCCCGCCAACCTACTTATGAAATTCCTACTTTTGGGCTAAACGTGGCCGTATATGTTGAAAAAGTATATCTATGTAGGGCTTTTTGCTGTTGTTTTTGTCGGTCTGGGCACCCTTATTTTTCTGAAACGGATCGATAGGGTCCTGCCCGTAAAGGTGATGCAGGCGGTCCCGGATGATGCCATCCTCTTTGTTGAAGGAATTGATTATGAATATATCACCGGGACATTCCTTCCGGAAAGCAGGATCTGGCTCGACTTTGTCAATACCACCGGCAGAGATGAACTGGACTCCATGATCAGGGGAGTGCTTGCCAGGGTACATTCCGATGAAGCCCTTCAGGAGCTCCTTCTGAAAGAGGGTCCGGGTATCTCGCTGCATTTGCAGGGCAAGGACCAGCTGATGCCCCTGCTCTACATTCCATATGCAGGCCACCACAGTGACCATGAATTTGAACAGATGATCCTCTCCCTCCTGGATGAAGAGTCCATGGTGAATGAAAGGAGATATGAGACAGAGATTTTGCATGATGTCTCGGGGAATCCTGCCGGTCAGGGCGGAAAATTCACCTTCTCATGTGTGAACGGACTTTTCCTGGCAAGCCCCTCTTCGATACTTGTGGAGGGAGCAGTAAGGACCATTCATGCCGAAACCGATCCGCCAAAGGTGGCAGATGCCGGACTGGAATTGATCCGGAGGACAGCCGGAAGGTATGTACATGCCAATATCTACATCAACTATTCCAGGATTCATACCATGTTGTATCCCTATATAAAGCAGGACCGTTGGGGCTTGCTTCAGGGTCTGGCAGGTCTGGCCACCTGGGGTGAACTGGACCTGGATATCACAGAGGATGCCATTGTCATGAACGGAATGACCTTTGCAGAGGAGGATAAGCCGCAGCTGCTGGGGGCATTTGCCAACCAGAATCCCGTTAAAATGGAGGTGCATGAAATGATGCCTTCAGGCACATCCTTTTTTATGCACCTGGGAATTAGCGACAGAGGTGAATTTACCACTCGAATGGAGGCAACCATTGCAGGAAAAGGCGAGTGGGCCGGGGTGGAGGCCGAAACGCAGAGACTGGAGAGCAAATATGGCATCGATCCCCTGGGTGATGTGATTTCACTTGTGGATAATGAGATGGCCTGGTTTGCCATCGAAGGGGAGACTGCCCATCCCGGGGATGAGCTCCTCATTATTGAAACCAGGAGCCGGAGTGAAACTGAAGAGGTGGTGGTGCACTGGATTGAACAATATCTGAAGGTTCATGCATTTGACATGCACTCCTACCGGGCGGTTTACAGGCTCGATAATCAAACCAGCTTTAACATCTACAAGCTGCCTGAGCAATATTATAAGGGGCTGATGCCGGGGCGGTTGTTCAATCGTTGTTTTACAGTTTATGAGAACTGCCTGATCTTTGGTCCGTCGGTGGATGTATTATCGAGGGTGATCTATCAGAACATCCTCCATAAAACCTTTGTGAGCGATCCGGTATACAAGGAGATGTCAGACTACTTTTCAAACCGGAGTAACCTTACCCTGTTTTTCAGGCCATTTGCCTTCATGGAGTATAAGAGGGATCTTCTGAACCAGCGTTCTGCTGGTTTAATGGATGCCACCGAACTGTTCCTGAGAAGGATCCCGGGAATTGTGATCCAGTACAGCACCGAAGAGGAGCTTTTGTATCACAGTGTCAGCTGTAAGTATACATCCCAGATTAAGGAGAAAGCATTAACGGTCTGGGAAAGCCTGATGGACTCATCGGCCTTGATCAAACCGGCACTGGTAATCAATCACAACACCAGGGAGAAAGAGATTTTTATTCAGGATGCCTCCAACAATATCTACCTGATCAACAGTACGGGCAGAATACTCTGGAAACAGAAACTTGACGGCTCCATCATGGGGGAGCCCTATCAGGTAGATTTTTATAAGAACGGGAAGCTGCAGTACCTCTTTAACACTGCTGAGAAACTTCACCTGATCGACAGGAACGGTAATTATGTGGAGCGCTACCCGGTATCGTTTCGTTCCGGGGCATCGGCTCCCATGGCGCTGTTTGATTACGATAAGAGCCGGGATTACAGGATCTTTGTTGCGGGCAGGGACCGCAAGATCTATGTATATGATATTGAGGGAAACCTGGTGACCGGGTGGAAATTTGGAAAGACGGAATCGATTGTTACAAAAGCGCTGCAACATTTCAGGATTGGTGACAAGGACTACATTGTTTTCACGGACCAAAACCGCTCCTATTTTCTCGATCGCAAGGGCAGGGAGCGGGTTAAACCGAAAAAGAAGATTGTTTTCTCTCCCGAAAACGCTTTCACACTGGATATGAATATCAGGGAGGAGAAACCAAGGTGGATATCAACAGATGCAACGGGCAGCGTTGTTTGTATCTACCAGGATGGATCGGTATCCACACTGCTTGAACAGGATGTCGCTCCAGGTCATTTTTTCAGAATGCAGGACATGGATGCGGATGGGGTTCCTGATTACCTCTTTGCTGAAGGCGACGAACTGAGTGTTGTTGGTCAGGACGGGAAACGGCTTTTCAGCTACAGGGTAAGGGACCAGATCAGTGTTATGCCCGATATCTATAAGTTTTCTGCCTCCGATATTAAAATTGGTATTACCGACAGGTCCAGGAACAGGATCTACCTGATCAATCCGGATGGATCCCTCTATGAAGGATTTCCGCTGGAGGGTTCAACCCGGTTCAGCATCGGCTATTTTGCAGGATCAGACAGCAGATTTAACCTGATTGTAGGGAGTTCCAACAATTTCTTATATAACTATTCAATTGAGTAAGCCATGCAACGAAACCCTTTCCATCGATTCATCTTCCTTCTGGCTACCGGGATTATACTGACTTCATGTCACCGGGAGTATTTTGAGTTTGACAAAATTTCGGATGAATTTGAGATTGAACCCGAAATGGCCGCTCCACTGGTATATGGCTCCATGAGTATGAAGGACATTGTGGAGCGGTTCGACTCCACAGGGTATGTGGGTGAGTTTGATGACGGACTCATCTACCTGGCCTATTCTGATACATTGGTGGAGGCAATGGCCGATACACTGGTGGATGTGCCGGACCATATCTCAACCGAGATATACCTGGATCCCGAAATTGATGATCCCATTTTTATTGGCAGTGACATTGGAGACACGGTGCATTTCTACAAATCGGATATCCTGAAATTCAACATGGAGGGAGGTGACCGGGTTGATAGCATTCTGGTTAAGGGAGGAACGATCATCGCAGAGGTTTACAGCTCCTTCAGGCATATGGGATTTATGATCATCAGCAGCGATCAGATCCACGATCCCCAGGGCAATCCATTGTTCCTGAAAGTTGACATCAGTGATCTGAGTGGAGACTTCAGGGATTCAACGATCCTTGATTCGGACCATTATCATATTGAAACCACAGCGATGGGAGATTCCAATGTGATCACGATTGACTATGACCTGGGACTAATAAATTCAGGGAACCCCATCAATCCCGGTGAGGTCTGTGATGTCAAGACGAGTTTGATCAAGATGGACTTCTACGGGGCGTATGGCTATATCTCTTCCAGGGAGCTGATCACCCTGACCGACTCCCTGGGGATTCCCATTTTTGCTGATAATCCTGAACTGACTACGCTGAAACTGAGGGACCCAAGGATCACAATCCATACGGCCAGTTCACTTGGGATTCCCTTTGAGATCGAACTTGATAGTGTAACAGCCACCGCGGAAGACGGGAGCACAGAGACACTTGAGTTCTATACCGGGCATCCTTTTGTTATTCCAGGGCCCGCGCTTGAAAATATTGGTGAGACGGTTTACGGGGAGATCAATATTAACCGGGAGACCTCCAATTTTCCGGACCTGATCAACCTGGCCCCTTCCGACATTTACTTTAATGTAGCGGGAAGAACACATGAGGAGTCCGGACAGGATAACCATTTTCTCCTGGACACCAGCAGGTTTATGCTGGAGGCTGAGTTCCTGCTGCCCCTCGATCTCAGGATCACCGGGTTTGCACTTACCGATACCATGCTGTTTGAGATGGAAGAGGGCGTGGACACAAGCATGGTGAGAAATGCCGAGATCACCATGACCACCATCAACCAGTTGCCCATCGAACTGAAAGCCCAGGTGCTTCTTCTCGATTCAAATTATATCGTCATCGATTCAGTTTTTGAGGAGCAGCTTCCCCTACTGGGTGCATCGGAGGTTGATGAGGATGGTAAACTAAAGGTGTATGCTGATGGTAGCGACGGTGCGCGGATGGAGACCCATACGGTTAAATTCCCTGCAGAGAAACTGGGAAAACTGGAACAGGTCTCCTTTATGCAGGTGCGGGCCCAGTTGGTCACCTCGCAGGCGGGCGAACCCTTTGTTAAGATCTATTCCGACTATACCCTCGATTTCGAAATATCATTATTTGCAAACTTCAGAATCAATTCCAACGAGCTATGATTGCGATGAGCAGAAAGTTACTTGCCCTGGGTGTTGTTGTCTGCCTGAGCTTTCCGGCTGTGGCACAGATCAACAATACGGTCTATTTCATGCACGGGGTACCACAATCGAACCGGGTGAATCCGGCACATCAGCCAAAGGGTAACTTTTACCTGGGAATTCCGGGCCTCTCTCCCCTGAGGGTTGGTCTCTCCTCCAGTTCGCTGGCATACAAGGATGTGATCTATCCCCACCCATATGAGGACTCCCTGATCACCTTTCTGCATCCCCAGGGGAGCAAAGAGGATTTCCTGAAGCAGCTCAAACCTCTCAATTTTGTAGCCTCGGATGTGGGGACCTCCCTTTTCTCCATGGGATTCCGGACAGGGGCCGGCTTCTTTACCCTGGATGTCTCCACAAGGATCGATGGAAATATCTATTACCCGGGCGACCTGGCCAGGCTGGTGATTGAGGGGGCAGGGGATGGGGAGATCCATCACCTGGACGGGATTGGTCCGGATATGACGGCTTTTGATGAAATTGCCGTGGGATGGTCAGACGAGATCATCGACAACCTTACACTGGGGGTCAGGGGCAAGGTGCTGTTTGGTGTTGGGAACCTCTCAAACGTCCGGTCCGATCTGACTGTAACCACTTCACAGGAGGCATGGAACATTAAGTCCGATATGCTTTTCAATGCATCCCTTCCTTTTGCGGATGTGACCTATAATGAGGAGGGCATGCTTGAAGATATTGCAATCAGGGAGGAGCTTGAAAATCCGAATTTTGCGCACCTGCAAAGGTACATGATGAACACAAATAACCTGGGATTCGGGATCGACCTGGGGGTCAATTACAGGCCCATTGATCAGTTGCAACTCAGCGTGAGCCTGCTTGATGTGGGGTACATCCAATGGAAGGATGAGGTCCACCAGGTGACCTATGCCACGGAGTATGATTTCGAGGGTCTGGAGGTCAACCCGTTTGATTTTTCAGAGGATTATACCTTCGGGGATCACCTGGACACCACCCTGAGCCAGATGGCAGACAGTCTCTCAGGGTTCCTTGAATTTACCCCGGGCGGGGTCTATAGTAAAAGGCTGAATACAAAGCTCTATGTGGGCGGCTCCTATAATGTCACTCCGAAAATTAATTTCGGGCTTCTTTCACGGACAGACTTCCTGAACGGGAAGGTGGCCGAACAGGTCACGGCATCGGCCAACCTCACAACCGGCAGGTTTATCAATCTTACACTGAGCTACTCATACATGAATGCCTATTTCAAGAATATTGGTGCCGGCATCTCATTCCATTTCGGACCGCTCAATCTTTACCTGGTTTCGGATAATGCCCTGAATACCCTGTTCTGGCCCCATGAGGCCCGGTCGGCCAATGTGTGGTTCGGACTGAACCTGACCTTTGGCTATAAGGAGAAGATGGACCATCCAATGGTGAATTAGTGTCCTGTCAGATATCTTCGACTTACCATATACAATACGGTTGACAGGACACCGGGCTTTTTGGGACCACTATTCCCTCTTTATCTGTCTTGCCATGTTTGTGGCAAAAACAAACTTGTTCAGGGCTTCATTCTTAGTATGCAGGACCTCCTTTCCTGTGCCCTCCCAGCATTTACGGCCCTTGTAGATAAAGACCACGTTGTCCCCTATCTCCAGGACCGAATTCATGTCGTGGGAATTCACGATGGTGGTCATGTTGAACTCTTCGGTGAGCTCCTTGATCAGGTTATCAATGACAATGCCGGTTTCGGGATCGAGTCCCGAGTTGGGCTCATCACAAAAGAGGTAGCGGGGATTCATGGCAATGGCCCTGGCAATGGCCACCCGCTTTTTCATTCCCCCGCTCAATTCGGATGGAAAGAGTTCGTTTGCACCGGTTACCCTCACCTTTTCCAGGCAGTAATTGACCCGGTCGAGCTTCTCTGCTTTTGATAGCGTAGTCAGCATATCAAGCGGGAACATCACGTTCTCTTCAACCGGCAGGGAATCAAAAAGTGCTGCACCCTGGAAGAGAACCCCCATCTCCCTGCGGATCATCTGCCGCTGCCTGGTGGTCATGTGGCTGAACCGCTGATCGTCATACCAGATCTCACCCTCATCCACCTCCACAAGTCCCATAACCGATTTTAACAGCACAGTTTTCCCCGATCCGCTCCGCCCGATGATCAGGTTACATTTGCCCTGCTCAAATTTCACACTCACATCATCGAGTACCCTGTTGCCCTCGAAACTCTTATTGATATGGTTTACTGCGATCATTGGAGGATAATTCTGGTTAGAATGAGGTTTACCAGCAGGATCAGTACACTGCTTTGGACCACTGCTTTTGTGCTTGAGCGGCCCACCTCTATGGCTCCCCCTTTCACATTGTATCCCAGGTAAGAGGAGACAGAGGTGATGATCAGGGCATAGAAAGCGGTTTTGGTCATGGCATAGCTGATGTAATAGGGCCTGAAATCGTACTGGATACCCAGAATGAAATCGGATGGTGAGACCACATTGGCAAGGAGACATGAAATATAACCTCCTGCGATTCCAACGATCATACTAAGCAGGCAGAGAACGGGGAAGAACAGAACCGCTGCAATTACTTTTGGGAGAACAAGGTAAGATGCAGAGTTGATCCCCATCACCTCCAGGGCATCGATCTGTTCGGTGACCCGCATCATGCCCAGTTCTGATGCGATGCTTGACCCTACCTTCCCGGCAAGGATAAGAGCCACCATGGTTGAGGAGAATTCGAGCAGCAGTGAATCTCTGACAGTGACTCCCACAAGGTAGCTGGGGAGAAGCGGGTTTTCAATATTGAAGTTTGTCTGGATGGTGATCACAGCTCCCACAAAAATGGAGATGATCACCACAATAGGGAATGAGTTGATTCCCACTTTTTCGATCTCCCGCATGGTTTGCCTGTAAATAACAGAGAGTTTCTCCGGACGGCTGAAGGCCCGTTTCATGAGTATGAAGTATGATCCTATGTGATGAAACAGCTGCATTAATCCGGTATAAAACGTAATATATCAATTATTGTACAAAACTTCCTTCATGAACCAGTAGTTAATGAAAAACCACCTATATTTAATTTATGAATACAAGTAATTATTGCGTCATTATGGCCGGGGGAATTGGGAGCCGTTTCTGGCCACTGAGTAAAACCAGGAAGCCTAAACAATTTTTGGATATCCTGGGCGTGGGAAGGACACTTTTGCAGCAGACCTATGACCGGTTTATCCAATTAATGCCTGCTGATCAGATATTTATCGTCAGCAACCTTGAATACAAAGCACTGATCACCGAACAGTTACCCGATCTTCCCGCGGAGAATATCCTTCTTGAACCACTGAGGAGAAACACAGCCCCATGTATCGATTATGCCAATTTCCGGATCCAGCAGAAAGATCCTGATGCCAATATTGTGGTGACCCCCTCCGATCACCTGATTATGAAGGAGACGGAGTTTCTCAATCATGTGAAGGAGGGCTTTGAATTTGTTAGTAACAGCAAAGCCCTGCTTACCATGGGGATTGTTCCCAGCAGACCGGAAACGGGCTATGGGTATATCCAGTCCCTGCATAAAAAGGTGAAAGGATATGAGAATACAACCCTGAGGAAGGTGAAGACCTTTACAGAAAAACCTGATCTGGAGATGGCCAGGGTTTTCCTCGAGAGCGGTGATTTTTACTGGAATGCCGGTATATTTTTCTGGTCACTGAATAGCATCATGCAGGCCTTTGAAACCTTTTTGCCAGAGATCCACGCTCTGTTCAGTGAGGGAAGTAAGGCCTATGGTACCGGGAAAGAGGGTGCATTTATCAAAGAGACTTACAGCAACTGCAGGAACATCAGTATCGATTATGGAGTGATGGAGAAAGCCGATAATGTCTATGTACTGATTTCGGATGTGGGCTGGTCCGACCTGGGGACCTGGGGATCCCTGTATGAGCAACTTGACAAGGATGAGAATCAGAACTCGGTCACAGGGAAAAATGTATTTATGTATGATGCTTCAGGAAACATCGTGAATGTGCCGGATGACAAGCTGGTGGTGTTGCAGGGTTTGAAGGACTATATTGTGGTCCAGAACGAAGGGATCATCCTGGTGTGCCGCAGGGAGGAGGAGCAGAAGATAAAACAGTTCGTCAACGAGATCAAATCGGAACTGGGAGAGGAGATGATGTAACTCCGGGATATGGTCTCCTCGCTGCGCCTGCCTTCGGCAGCCAAGGCTTCAGATAAAGTATGCGATCCGCCGCGGCGGTGAGGAACCGAGAGGAAGAGAATACCCTGGAAAAAGAGAAGCCGCATCATATAGACGCGGCTTTTGCATTATATAATCGGTGTTTAGTTTCTAATATTCCCAGAGGTCGTGCTCCATAATAAACAGGTCATGCTTGATCCTGTCGGCTTCCAGCAGAATGTCCTGCCCGGTTTTGTATTGTGCAAGCGCCCTGTTCCCGTACACATTCGATTCAGCCATAATTGAGCTGGAAAACCTGCGTTGAAAAAAGAGGTCATCGAAAGAGACGGACTGTGCATCATTGTTGGGATTATAGATCGCATGGGTGGCAAACAACCTTCTGCATTGCGGGAAATGGACAATAAACGGAACGCTCCTGGTGGGCTGAGGCAGTTTGCTTCCAAATTCATCATAGAGGTTAAAGAAGACAGGGGCAAGGGCGACGATGCGAACACCCATCACAGAGTGCTTCTTGTCGAAGAACCACTGCTCCTGGAGCATGAATTGCCAGATATAACTTGTACCCTGTAATACCTCTCCGCTGAAACTACCATCGTCGTTAGGGATGCTGTCTCCATTTGTAGCTGCATAGATATCTGAGAGTGTGGTGAGTTTTGAAAAGGGATCTTTCCACCCAACGTTGGGAACGTACTCGTAGGGGGTGATCTCTTCACTCTTAATGCCCTCCATCAGCAGGCCAAACAGGCTGTACCTGTCTCCGCCAGACATATGTCCCTCTATAGGATACCTCAGCGTAAAATTCATTCGCTGCCTCAGGTCTATGGTGCGCCAGATATTCTTGGACCACATCACATCGGCTTCACGCACATAGGGATAGGGAACAGGCTCTTTCTCTGGTATAATGGTCTCCAGTTTGTAGATATTTGTAGATGGTGCCTGCTCTGCTGATATAACCGGTGCACTTCCAGGGGTAATGGAGGTGTTTACAGTCTGCCCGTTTGCCAGCAAAGTAAACCCGGTTAAAATTACCGCTCCTAATATGATCTTTCTAACCTTCATTTTATCTAACCGTTATGTTAATTGGACTGAGTGATCGGACCTTTCCGTCCGGTCCGATGGCTTTTATGTTTTCTATTGAGATTCTTTGTCCGGCCCGCATGGAGCGGAAGATCCCTTTCTGCTCGGAAGTGAATTTTTTACTTCCCGATTTTCGCTCTACCCAGATGCCACTTGCATCATTGAAACCGATGGTAAAAGATGTTACCTGAAACTCAACTTCGAAGAGGAAGTCTTCGGCTTCTGCCTCAACGATCTGCAAACCGGTGAGCTGTCCAACAGTCAGGGCTGCTTTACCCCCCCTGGATCCCTTGATCTTGGCGGTAGGGGTGGGCAGGTCCTTAACCCTGAAATTCATCCGGGTCATCAGTTTACGGGATCCGTCAATTTCTGCATATACACTCACGACGGCTTTATCTCCCTTCACTCCGGGTTTCACATTGTATACCCCGGGCTTCCTCCGCTTGATGGAGTGGGGACTGGTGATACCGACACGTACTGCGCTTTCTGCCACACCGCCGGCCGAAATCGCCACCGGGTTATTAAGCCCCCGGTAGAAGACATTCATTGCCGTAGCAGAGATGGTGGCATTGGCTTCGGCCACTTCATAGCTGGATTTAAAGGGTCTTGACGTCAATGAACCATCTGCATTCTCCAGGGTGATGGTTCCTCCCCAGGTCTTGATGCCCAGCGAGTTAGAAACAGCAGTATAGATCCCTTTCCCTCCTTCAACTTCCAGCTTTGTATCGTCCTCCAGCACAACATCGGGTGCTTTGGTGGAGTCATAGGCAGCAAGGAAAACCTTTGCCTTGTACTCCTGGCCCGGGAATACCAGGCTATTGTCTGCCATAACAACTGCATCGATGGTGTTGAAGCTAACCTCTCCGGCCACAATCTGTCCTAGCAGGAACTCGAGCATCTCTGCTTCAGCATTCCTTATGCCAGCCTGCATCTCGGACAGGAGGGCAATGACCGCTGCCATGGGCAGGTGTTCAAAATAGGTGGATTCCCAGGTGGGGACCACCTTTTTTCCTCCGTGTTCAAGGTCAATTTCTGGAGGCTTTGTGGATAAGATGACTTCAACAGCTTCTACCGTAGAGAGATATTTCTCCTTGTCCCCGATGAGTGACAGCATATACTCACGGTGGTCATCGAACTTATCCTTCAGCTCTTTTCCTTTGCCTTCAACCATCATCACCTGGGCGGGGTGGTCCATGTTGTCTTTCTGAGTCACCTCGTGCCAGTTGATCTCTGTGCTGTTTGGATCGATGGCATCAGCACTCTTGATCGAAAGGATATCCACCTTGCACTCATGCAGGAAATCGAACATCTCATTGGATCTGCTCTGAACCTCATCGGCCTTATCCTTCCACTCTCCTACTTTTGCCGGATTTAGTTGAGCCTGTTGCCTGAAAGTACTGTACAGCCCATCATTCTTTGCGGCAAAATTATTAGTGGTGGTAACCAGGCCTTCATCGACCAGAATAAATGCATTGAGCACATCCTTGGCCACATTCAATGCCAGCATAGCTGTCAGCACGAGGTACATCATGCCGATCATCTTTTGTCTCGGTGTCTCTTTACCGTGTCCCATAAGATCAGGATTAAAGAATTATTACTTTTTTCTGATGCTCATGGCAGAGAGCATGTTGCCGTATACATTGTTCAGTTCGGAGAGGCTTTCGCTGAGTTTCACGATTTCGCTCTTGTACTTTTGCGTCTCTTCAACTGAAGCCTGGAGACTTGTAACCATCTCATTCAGCCCTTTGTATACCCCTGCGGTACCCTGCAGGTGCTCCTGACTTCCCTTCACCTGGTCGGCATAGGAGGTGTTCAGTTGGGCCAGGTTTCTGGTCAGTGTTTCAATCTCACTGTTGAACTGCTTCTGGCTCTGAGAGATTTGTGAATGCTCCTGCTTCACCTCACCTGACATCGCTTCGTATGTAGCAGTCAGGTTGGCACTGGAGTTGGCAAACTTTTCGGCGATATCCTTTCCTTTCTGATCGATCACTGATGCTGTATTCTTGTAGGATGCAGCCAGGGTGTTCACCGATTCATTAAGGACACCTGTATTTGTACCGTAAGCTGCGGCCACGCTGTCCATGTTCTGTGCAGCACTGCCCATCTTATCGAAGTACTCCTTGGTGGCCAGTGAGGCTGTTGTGATATCTCCGATCGTCTCCGTTGTGGAGGAGATGGTGTTCAGGTGCTTCCCAAGACTCCTGACATCCTCAGCATTGATCTGGGATTGCTGAAACAGTTCATCGAATTTTTGAAGCCCCACATTGCGGTCAGCAATGGATTGCTCTTTGAATTCATCGATCTCATCCGGATCCGTCATACCTGCCAATTCAGGATATACCAGCGTCCAGTCCAGCTCCTCATGGAGCGGCTCGAAAGCCGAGAAGAAGAAGATGATTGCTTCAGTCAACAGGCCTGCGGTAAGCGCAACTCCGGCAAAGGGCCAGTGCATGATCTTGAAAAGGGCTCCGATCATTACGACAGAGGCTCCAAAACCATAAAGCTTGGCTGTAAAACTTTTCCAGCCTGAAGTTTGAACAATTTCTGTAATTCCCATTATATCAAGTATTTAATTAGTTATCACCCAAATATGAACGCACACATCTGAATCCAATAAAGGATTTGGCAGAATCCTGATATTCGTAATCACGGGTACTTACCTGGAGATAACGCGCAATGTCTTTCCAGGAACCACCCCTGATCACTTTCCGTTTCATTACCGGAGGATCATCAGGTTTAGCATTGTAATTGTAATAGGGATTCATATCATGCGAAAATACATATGCTGAAGGATCGTAGGCTGTGATGGTCCATTCGGACACATTTCCTGCCATGTCATAGAGACCGTATTCGTTAGGATTGCCTCCGTAATGTGCTACCCTTGAAGGATACATGGAGCCATCATCGGTGTAGTTACCCCGCAGTGGTTTAAAGTTGGCAATGAAACAACCACTCATGTTCCGCAGGTAGATACCTCCCCAGGGGTACATGCTGTGATCCAGTCCGCCCCTGGCGGCATATTCCCATTCGGCTTCAATGGGCAACCTGTAATTCTGCACTACCGGCTGGTCGCTTGCGATCAGTGCCCAGTTCAGGTAGTTGGTCCGCCAGATACTAAATGCGTTGGCCTGCTTCCAGGTAATCCCAACAACCGGATAGTTATCATAGGAGGGAGAGCGGAAATACATGTTGACCATGGGCTCGTTGTATGAATAGGTGAAATCGGAGATCCACACCAGGGTGTCGGGATAAACCAGCGCCCAGTCTTTGTTGACAAAAGAGGCCCTGCTTGTTATATCCTCTTCGGTTCCGTCAGGCCTTGTCACCGTACCTTCATAGGATACCACCGGATCAGCGCCTGTTGTGCCGGAATAGTCGAGTTTGAACCTGTTGGCTGCTTTGGCTGCCTGCACCTGGTCTACCCAGTAGTAGTTGTAAATAAGCTTTGTAACATTGAGCTCCTTTGATACATAAGTAAGGCGGTCAGCTCCACTGTAGTATATGCCGAGATCCTCAATAATCTGAGCGATGTTACCATCCTCATCTTTCTTTGTATCAAGGGGTGTCTCCCAGTCGATGATATACTCCCCATCCCGGTCCTCGTAGGGCTGTCCCTCCTGATCTGTCAGGAAAAAGCCCTCTACATTTTGTGCTGCAAGTTCTTTGCGGATAATTGAGTCGTGAACCCAATAGACAAACTGCCTGTATTCGTTGTTTGTAATTTCAGTTTCATCCATCCAGAAGGCATCCACGGCAACCGTTCTGGTCATTGCGTTCTGGGTCCAGGTGATATCCTGGTCGCTTGGCCCCATTGCAAAAGAGCCGTTTGGAATGGGTACCATACCATGTGGAATGGGTTCAGCATATGCTTTCCTCCCTTCTACTCCTACCAGTTCACCTGTGTTGTACGTGGTACAACTTCCGATGATTGCCCCAAGGACAACAAAAAACATAATTCGTTTCATAATACCAAGCTTATTGGGTGCCAATTCCAGCCTAATGCCAATTGTTTAAATTTAAAAAAAAGTATATAAATATATGCAAAATTTATAAAAATCTAATACTCTTGTATTTTTGCGGACTCTTGTCAATACTGAGATCAAAGCAATACCGAACCGTTACCTCATGCGATCCGCTGTTGTAATTCTGTATGGCTGTAAGTCCGATATCATACGAGTAACCAATCTTTAGTCCGTTCATCAGCTCTATCCCGAAAAGTGCTGAAAGCTCACCACCGACTGAATAAGAAACTCCGCCCCAGAACCTTTTATTGTATCGCAGATTGGTATTCAGGTAAATGAATTGTGACCGCGCATCGCTCTGTACCATTAGCGAAGGCATCACCTCAAACATGGGATTGGTCAGCTGAATGATGTAACCGGCCATCATGTAGTATTGCCTGGGAATAGTAAAAGGTGTCTCATTATTGGCATCATCCAGGTATTTAAAAGTTGTTTTCAGATGGGCTGAGCCGAGGCCCACATAGAGGTTTTCGGTATTGTAGAATATACCCAGTCCCATATCCAGTGCAAAATCGGAGGCTTCGCCCTGGGGAATGGCAGGATCACCTTCCGGGGTGATGACATCTGCCCCGTTCCAATTGGTTGAAAGGTTCGAATTGGCCATTCCTGCACTTACTCCGAACCCCAGTTTCCCTGCACCGAGATCCATTCTGAAGGCATAGGAGAGACTGAAATTAAAATCGTTGTTGAACGCCAGGTTGTCGCTCAGAAGATTGACCCCTACACCATGTGAGAGCCCGAGCAGACTGAATGGCATATGGGCGGTAAAGGTGGTGGTGGTGGGTGCATCGGGCATACCGGTCCACTGGTTCCGGAATGCAGCTGCAGCACAGATCTTGTCACTGCTGCCCACAGCACCCGGATTGTAGAAAGGTACAAGAAACATATTCTGGCTGAATTTCGGATTCTGCTGGCCCGAAAGCCCGGCGGCAATGGTTCCGAAAATGAGTATGAACAGTAGTCTCTTCATTGGGCGCTGAATTCTCCTGCAGGCTTTATCTCTCGTGCTTTTATGCTAAGGTAAATTAAGTAAAAATAGTTCTACCAAACAAATATTGTTAACAGCCAATTGTTGATAACCAACCCGCTTGCCGCTCTTTGAAAATTCTCAGATTTCCGGCCTCTCTGCTAAGATAAAACGGGATCTATTCCGATTCATTACCCAGTCTGTGCAAATAACGCCACCAGCGGTCAGGTATCTCCTGGTTACATGCCTGTTGGTAATCTTCATACGAGCAGGAGACAAAAAAGTTATACCCTGTGGTAAGATTTTTTACAGGAATCTCCATCCACCAACGTTCCGACAGGCTGCTTTTGTGGAAGGTGATGTCGTGTCCGGCGGCATTGAGATTGACAATGAATCGCTTGATGTGCTCGGGAGTGTCCACCGGATTCTCCCTGATGCGGTGCGAAAATCCGTCCAGGAAGTACCAGGCGGCCTGGGCGGTCAGGTGGGCGGTCTGTCCATTCAGATCCCGGGATGGATTAAACTCGAAAAAACCGATGACAGCCACCTGTTCGCTGAGTCCGGCATACCTTGTATACTGGCAGAGCTCATCTCCGAAGAATCCGTTGGGGGATGCGATGGATGCCCCCGGGGCATCGGAATGCCTCACTGCGCCCAGGTCGATGCTGACAAACCCGGAGTCGCGGATCAGGGGTTCGGCCTTCTGCAGACTCTTTCGTGCCTCACCAAGACGAATACTCTCCAGGTGGGATTGCTCCAGCCTCTCAATCTGTGCAGAGGAGGTGAAGTAGGCCTGGTGTCCCAGGTTGGTGAAGCTGAACAGTTCTCTTGAATCGGGTTGAAACAGCTGGTTCAGGTAATTTCTCGAATGAAGGGTCTCGGCCGGTTCAGAAAAGTCAAGCATGGAGTCGATGGTGAGCACGTGGTGCAGCCCCTTCTGCTTCTCCATGGCCAGGAACACACCCCGTCCAAGGTCCTGCGAGCCTCCGAGGATCAGGGAGGCAATCCGGCGCTCCTTCAACTCCAGGATGATGTCCCTGAGGGCAAAATAGGTGTCGGTGACCGATCCGCCGGTCTTGATGTTTCCCAGGTCATAGATTTTCAACCCGCGGTTGATCCTGGCCAGCTGGTAGAGCTGGTCCCTGACGGCATCCGGGGAGTCCTTGCTGCCTTTGATAAACCCGTTGCGGTCTTCCGGTATACCGAAGATGACTACCTGGTGTTTATCCAGTTCCCTGATGGGCCGGTCAGGCGTATGTACAGAGATGTGGTGACTGAAAGCCTCACGGTTGTCCATGTATTCGAATTCCGGCCTTTCCAGGCTGACAGGGTCGAAATATCCGTTTAAATCCATAAGTTTTAGAGTCTGTCCATAAAGTCCGCTGACTGCGTTACACCTGGCTATTTTTTACCTCTTGCTTTACCTCCCGGTTTGTTTCCCCCTTTGCTGATGATCTCCCGGCACTCTTCAAGGGTAAGCGCTTCCGGTTTCACACCTTTGGGGATTCTGTAATTCTTTTTCTGGTATTTGATGTAGGGCCCATACCTGCCGTTGAGGATATTGAGATCAGGCTCTTCGTCGAATTGCTTGATGTTCATGTTTGCATCCTGGGTGCGTTTTTCCTGAATGATCTCAATGGCGCGTTCCGCCTCTATGGTGTATGGGTCATCGCTGCCTGGAAGGCTGAAAAATTTCGATTTGTGCCGCACATAGGGGCCATACTTGCCCACGCCGATCACCATCTCCTGCTCTTCGAACAGACCGATGTTCCTTGGAAGCCTGAACAGTACAAGCGCCTCTTCAAATGTAATGGTCTCCAGGCTCTGGCCCTTCAGAAGGCTCGCAAAGCGGGGTTTCTCTTCATCGGTGGCCTCCCCGATCTGTGCAATGGGCCCAAACCGGCCGATTTTTACACTGACAGGTTTTCCCGATTCGGGGTCAGTTCCCAGCACCTTCTCCCCCTTGGACCGCTCGGCAGTCTGGGTGGCAGAGTCGACCTTTGAATGGAAAGGCTTATAAAACTGTCCGATCATGCTGGACCAGTTGAGTCCGCCATCGGCTATTTCATCAAACTCTTTCTCTACGGAGGCGGTAAAATTAAAACTCATGATGTTCTCGAAATTCTGCTCCAGGAAGTCGTTCACCACGCTTCCGATATCGGTGGGGAACATTTTTCCTTTTTCAAAACCGAAATTCTCCTTTATGGTCTTTGTTGAAACGGCATCGCCCTTCAGGATGATCTGGAGCACCTCACGCCTGCCTCCTTTTCGGTCCTCTTTCACCACATACTCTCTTTGCTGGATTGTAGATATGGTTGGGGCGTAGGTGGAGGGCCGTCCAATGCCCAGCTCCTCCATTTTCTTTACCAGGCTGGCTTCTGTATACCTGGCAGGTTGCTGGGTGAATTTTTCGGCCGCCTCAATTTCAATCCGTTCCAGGGAATCGTCGGTCTTCACAGGAGGTAAAAGTCCTTTGGTCTCCTCCTCCTGCTCGTCATCGGTCGACTCCATGTAGACCTTCAGGAATCCGTCGAATTTCAGGACTTCACCAGTGGCCACGAATCTTTCAGCAGTCCCTGAGATATTGATGTTGATGGTGGTCTTCTCCAACCTGGCTTCACTCATCTGTGATGCGATGGTCCGTTTCCAGATCAGTTCGTACAACCGTTGTTCCGCCCTGTTTCCTTCCACCGAGGATTGGTCTATGTAGGAGGGACGGATCGCTTCGTGGGCCTCCTGTGCACCTTTGGTTTTGGTGCTGAAGTTTCTCGATTTCAGATAATCTTCACCATAGGTGTCACGGATTTTTCCGGCAGCGGTTCCAATGGCCAGTTTAGAGAGGTTTACAGAATCGGTCCTCATGTAGGTGATTTTCCCCGATTCGTACAGTCGCTGTGCCACAGACATGGTTTGATTCACCGAGAAGCCAAGCTTCCTGCTGGCCTCCTGCTGGAGGGTGGATGTTGTAAAAGGCGGGGCAGGTGATTTCTTTACCGGTTTTGTTTCAATGTTCTTTACGGTGAATTCACTCTCTTTACAGATTGAAAGGAATTTCTCTGCCGCTTCACGGGTATCGAATCGTTTCGACAGGTCGGCTTTGAGCCTCGAGGATCCCCCTTTTCCATCGTCGGCCGAAAAAATTCCGATGACCCTGAAATACTGTTTGGCACTGAACTTCTGAATCTCCCGCTCTTTCTCAACGATCAGTTTAACGGCCACCGACTGCACCCTTCCTGCCGAAAGGGATGGCTTTACTTTTTTCCATAACAGTGGTGAGAGCTCAAAACCCACAAGCCGGTCCAGAACCCTTCGGGCCTGCTGCGCATTCACCAGGTTGGTGTCGATATGCCGGGGATTGTCGATGGCTTTCAGAATGGCATCTTTCGTGATCTCGTGGAAAACAATCCTGCGGGTCTTCTCTTTTTCAAGTCCCAGTTCCTCGAAAAGATGCCATGCAATGGCCTCTCCTTCACGGTCTTCATCAGTAGCGAGCCACACCATTCCCGATTTTTTAACCAGTGCCTTCAACTCCTTGACCAAATTTTTCTTATCGGCCGGAACAATGTATCTGGGTGTGAAATCCTCCTCAATTTCGATCCCCAGGTTTTTCTTTGCCAGATCCCGGATGTGACCGAAACTGGATTTAACTGTAAAGGCCTTGCCCAGGAACCCTTCAATGGTTTTTGCCTTGGCAGGCGACTCAACGATTACCAGATTCTCTATCATAATTTCAAACCTCCCACGTTTATAAAATGACAACAAAATAAATTAAATCAGACTCTGCCGTCAAAATTATTGATACAAATTATTACTATTTTTGACGCAAACAACACTGTTTATGGCCAAGAAACCGGGCAAAACTACAAAATATTTAATCATACTATGGACGATATACGCCATACCGTTCATATTGTTCACAGTAATTATGCTTCTTATCGGTCATGGGAAGATGGGCTTTATGCCCGAATTCGCCCAGCTGGAGAACCCGCAAACCAACCTGGCAACCCTGATCATCACTGAAGATGGTGAGCAGCTGGGCAAGTATTTTGTTGAAAACCGGACTTATGTCGACTTCGGGGAGCTGGCCCCGCACCTGGTGGATGCACTGGTGGCCACCGAAGATGAAAGGTATTTCAAACATTCGGGGATCGATGTCCGTTCGCTGGCCCGGGTGCTGGTTTATACAGTGGTGCTTGGAAAAAACGAGGGTGGTGGAAGTACCATTTCACAGCAGCTGGCCAAGAACCTCTTTCCCCGTGACACCATTGTCCGCACATCGAAGCTTGGAAGGGCGGGGCACCTTGGGGTGATGAAATTCAAGGAGTGGAACACCGGGGTAAGGCTGGAGCGGAGTTATACAAAGCAGGAGGTCATTGCCATGTACTTCAATACGGTTCCCTTTGGAGGGGAGTCGATTGTCGGGATTCATTCGGCTGCCAAGACCTTTTTTAATACCACCCCCGATTCACTGACCATCGAACAGGCAGCCATCCTGGTTGGTATGCTGAAGGCACCCACGGCTTATAATCCGAACCTCAACCCGGAGCGCTCTCTTAACAGGAGAAACACTGTGATTAGCCAGATGGAGAAGAACGGATACCTTGATCCGGAGGTGGCCGATTCAGTGAAACTTTTGCCTGTCACCGTGGATTATCACCTGGCCAGCCACCTGACCGGGCATGCCAGGCATTTCCGAACATTTCTGGCCGGTTTTATGAATGAAACCAAACCGGAAGCGCCTGCAAAAAAGGCCGGGAAACCGGCCTGGGAACGGTACCGGCGCGACTCTATAAGATGGAATGGTGACAACCTCTATGGCTGGATCAATAAGAACCTGAAACCTGATGGCACACAGTATAACCTCTACCGCGACGGACTGAAGATCTATACCACCCTCAATTTCAAAATGCAGCAATATGCCGAAGAGGCTGTTGATCTGCAGATGAAGGAGGTGTTGCAACCCGCCTTTTTCTATGAGAAGAAGGGAAGGAGCAATGCACCTTTTGAAGACCTCTCCAGGCAGGAGATACGCACCATACTATACCGTTCGGTGAGATGGACCGACCGGTACAAATACCTGATTGCAGAGGGTGCGTCGTGGGACTCCATCCTCCATCAGTTTAACCAGAAGGTTCCCATGAAGGTTTTCTCCTGGGACGGTCTGATCGATACAGTGATGACCCCCATGGACTCGATCAGGTATATGAAACATTTTCTGAGGGCAGGATTTATGGCCATGGACCCCTCCAGCGGCCAGGTAAGGGCCTTTGTGGGGGGGCACAATTTCCGCTATTTCCAGTACGAGCATGTATACCGGGGCCGCCGGCAGGTGGGTTCAACGATTAAGCCGTTCCTCTACCTGCTGGCCATGCAGGAGAACTACTCCCCCTGTGAGATGATCCCCCTGGTCCCCATTACTTTCAAGGTCTTTGTTGATAATAAGGATACAACCTATACACCCAATGTCCCTCCGCCCAACAGGTTCGCCGGGAAGATGGTATCTCTCAAGTGGGGATTGGCCAACTCGCACAACTGGGTATCGGCCTGGCTCTTTAAGAACTTTAATCCGCAGAATGTGATCAGCCTCATGCGGAAAATGGGAGTTACCTCCTACATCGATCCGGTCCCCAGCATGATCTACGGAACCTCGGACATCTCCCTGGAGGAGATGGTGGGTGCCTTTAATACCTTCTCCAACAGTGGGATCTATGTGAGTCCCAACTATGTGACCCGCATCGAGGACCGCTACGGCAATGTGATCGCCACATTCCATCCCAATGAAAATGAGGCGATCAGTGAAAAGACCGCCTACCTGATGCTGACCCTGCTCAGGAACGTGGTGGACATGGCAGGCAGGTACAAAGGTGTGCCTTATTACGGTACTGCGACACGCCTCAGGGGCGGGTATCAGTTTGAAGGGGAGCTGGCAGGAAAAACAGGGACTACCCAGAATCAGAGTGACGGGTGGTACATCGGCCTGGCACCCAAACTGACTGCAGCGGCATGGGTAGGCGGAGAGGATCGTTCCATTCATTTCGACCATCTGGGCATGGGTGCGGGTGGAAGGATGTCACTGCCCATCTATGCCGAGTTTTTCAAGCGGGTCTATGAGGACTCCACCCTGCACATTACCCAGGAGGATGATTTTAAAAAACCTGTTGATTTCTACATCGACCTGGATTGTCCCGATGTGATGGAGGCCGGTAGCAGCAGTAACAGCTTTGACGAGTTCTAAGACCTCTTCCGATGAACGGAGACTCTGTTCCCCTTTACGGTGATCTCCCATGAAGGGTGCATGATCTGTCGGGCTTTCCTTAAATAGAGCAGGGTCCTGATGCTTGTTACACGCTGCTGGTTGCCCTCCTTGAATTCACCGCTGAATTCGTACCCTGTGGAAGAGGGGTGAATTTCATGGTAAAGCCTGATGATCTCCACTACGGTGGCAATTACCCGGTAGATCTCTCCCCTGTTGGTTTCACTGTATTCATTTTCGAACTCCTCGTTGAGTACGCTGAAATTCACAATGTGGTCCAGGTAGCTCTTTGTCTTCCTGGCAAAAAGCACCTCGTAGCGCAGACCGCTTTTGGTTTCAAAGTAGTAGGATGCTCCGGACCTGATTTGAGGCATCTCCACCGGGTAGTGTTTCACCTTCGGAGAGAATCCCTCCCTGAAAAGGGGGAAGAGACTCTGCTGATTCCCGCCGGTCATCCGAAAAGATGTTTGGGAATCTCCTGGACCCGCGATACTTCAACGATCTCCAGGTTAAACCTTTTTGCGTCGACCCGCTTACGGTTAAAAGAGGGCATCAGGATTCGCTTCATTCCCAGTTTATCTGCTTCACCCAGGCGCTGTTCGATCCTGTGAACAGGCCTGATCTCTCCTGACAGGCCCACTTCGCCTGCAAAACAGGTGTGCTGGTCCACCGGAATATCCACCGTGGAGGAGAGGATGGCAGCCACCACAGCCAGGTCGATGGCCGGATCGTCTACCCTGAGGCCTCCTGCAATATTGATAAAGACATCTTTGCTGGCCAGTTTGAAGCTGGCCCGCTTCTCCAGGACGGCCAGCAACATGCTCAGCCGCCTGGTGTCGAAACCTGTGGAGGTACGCTGGGGAGTGCCATATACTGCTGAACTGACCAGGGCCTGAACCTCGATGAGAATGGGCCGGATCCCCTCCACATTGGCCGCAACAGCTGATCCGCTCAAATCGGGTGGTTGCTGGTTGATGAGCAGTTCGGAAGGATTGCTGATCTCCCGAAGCCCCTGACCGGTCATCTCGAACACCCCGATCTCGGAGGTGGATCCAAACCGGTTTTTGCTGGCGCGAAGGATCCTGTAAAGGTGGTGAGAGTCACCTTCAAACTGAAGCACCGTATCAACAATATGCTCCAGCACCTTGGGACCGGCAATACTGCCCTCTTTGGTGATGTGTCCGATCAGGATCACCGGCATGTGATGCGCTTTGGCCTCCCTCAGCAGACGGGCGGCACAGTCCCTCACCTGGGAGATGGTACCCGGGGCCGATTCCAGCTCATGTGAATAGAGGGTCTGGATGGAATCGATGATCAGGATGTCGGGCCTGTTTTGCTTCAACTGGTCAAGGATCGCCTGCAGGCTGGTTTCGGCCAGCACCTGGCACTGACTGCCGGTACCCCCCAGCCGGTCGGCCCTCAGTTTGAGTTGCTGGGGACTCTCTTCGCCCGATATATAAAGGGTTTTCCGGTTGATCTTCAGGGCGACCTGCAGGGCCAGTGTCGATTTACCGATTCCCGGCTCTCCCCCGATCAGGGTCATTGATCCGGGTACAATCCCGCCTCCCACTACACGGTTGAACTCTGCATTCATCAGGTCGATGCGGGCCATCTGTTCCGACTCAACCTGGTCGAGGGATTCAGGGGCAGCATGGATTCTGCTTTCCTGTGCGGAACCGCGGGAGTCTCCTTTGGGGATTCGTTGTTCCACAAAGGTGTTCCACTCTCCGCACGAGGGGCACCTGCCCAACCATTTGGCCGATTCAGCACCGCAGCTCTGACACAGGTATACAGATTTTGTCTTTGCCACTCAGGAGGTTTTCTCTGGTTGTTTGCTTTTTCGTGTCACGAGCAGGAGGATATAAGAGAGTATCCCCAGCAGGATCAGGAAGAGGGAGTTGGATTCATGAGCCAGGATGGCATAGGCCCCTCCCTGTTCAAGGGTCAGGTCATAAACATAGACCAACCCCCTGGATGTGATCCAGTGGAAAGCCCCGACTCCACCCGGAACCGGAACCGACATGCCCAGTCCCCCGATCACCAGCAGGAAAACTCCATCGATCAGGGTGAGTGACGAGGTCTCATCCAGGGCAAATACCACCACCCAGGTCATCATAATGTAGAGGATCCAGATGAAAACAGAGTGGAAGATAAATTCCCACTTCCGCCTCATTTTGTAGATGGTTTTCAATCCATCCAGAATTCCCGTAAGGAAGTTACGAATCCTGAGGACCCATCCAAACCTGCCAAGCTGCCTGCGGAAGAGATAGATAAAAAGGGTAATCAGGACCAGGATCCCCAGTACCATCAGCCAGAAAAGGAACATTCCCCCGAATGTTTCTGTCATTTTCTGATTGAGGGGATCGAAGATGTTCTCACTGAAAAAGGCACCGAATTTCTCCATCCAGCTGAAAAGAAGCAGCACCATGATCATCAGCAGCATGAACAGGTCGATGACCCGCTCAATAATTACAGTGCCGATAAGTGAATCCACAGGGATCTTCTCGCGCTTCCCCAGTGTGACACACCGGGTCACCTCGCCCATCCTGGGGAGGGCGAAATTGGAGAGGTATCCAACCATCACCGCGTGGTAGGTGTTCTTTAAAGAGGGTTTGTATCCAAGGGGCTCAACCAGCAACACCCACCTGCGCGCTCTTGCGATCAGGCTGATAAATGCAAAGAGCAGGGCGAGGCCGATCCACCAGAAATTGGTCTCCCTGAGGATCTCTCCCAGTTTATCAAACTCGATACCCCTGAATGCCAGGTAGAGCAATAGGATTCCAAGCGCCAGGAAACCGGCGATTTTCAGGATCTGGACAATCGTCTTTTTCAATGCAGGGGTCAGGTTAGCTTGTTGGTATGGGTATCGGGGAAGATGATGGCCGGTTTAAACGATTTGGCGGCTTCAAAATCCATGGATGCATAGGAGATGATGATGATGATATCCCCCACGGCCACTTTCCGGGCTGCGGGTCCGTTCATACAGATCTGACCTGTCCCTCTTTTACCGGTAATTACATAGGTTTCGAGGCGTTCCCCATTGTTTATGTTGACAACCTGTACCTTCTCATTCTCGATCAGGTTTGCTGCATCCATCAGATCCTGATCGATGGTGATGCTGCCGATGTAATTGAGATCGGCTTCGGTGATTGTTACCCTGTGTAATTTCGACTTTACTACTTCAATATTCATAACTGTCAGGTTCTGGCTGTAAAGTTAATCAAAAATCACATTATCAATCAATCTTACCCCACCCAGTAAAACAGCGATACAACCCACTTTGTCTCCATCTTCACTCCACTCCTGAATCTTTTTAAGCATTTTATCATCTACAACTTCAAAGTACTCAAGCTTCATGTTGGACTGCTTTTCGAATTCGCCACGAACCCAGGCCTCCAGGTAGGCAGGGGAGAGCTTCTCCTTCATTTTGGAGGCCTTCAGCAGGGTACGGTAAATAAACGGGGCGGTTTGTCTGTCGGGGCGGCTCAGCAGGGCATTTCTTGAACTCATGGCCAGCCCGTCCTTCTCCCTTATGATGGGACAGGCCACAATCTCAAGCTCCATTTCAAGTTGTTTTGCCAGGTGTCGAATGATAACCAGTTGCTGAAAATCTTTCTGTCCGAAATAGGCCCTGTGCGGCCGGACAGCTTCAAAAAGCTTGGTTACGATCTGTGCCACACCGTTAAAATGTCCCTCCCTGTGGGCCCCCTCCATCACCACGTCGAGCCCTCCCAGGTCGAAGGTCCGGGTATCGGTTTCGGGATACATCTCCCTGACCGACGGGACAAAAACCACATCCACTTTGTGAGATCTCATTAGCTCCAGATCCTTTTCAGGAGTACGGGGATAACTCTCCAGATCGGAGGGGTCATTGAACTGGGTGGGATTTACAAAAATGGTAACGACCGTGACGTTGTTCTCACCGGTTGACTTTTTCACCAGGGAGATGTGCCCATCATGCAATGCTCCCATGGTGGGGACCACACCAATGGATTTTCCCTCTGCACGCAGGTGTTCCAGGTGCAGGATAAGTTCCGTTTTTGTTCTGTATACAATCATCCGGAAAGTGAAAGGGCAAAGATAGGTAATTTGGAGTCATTTTTTTTTAGTAAATTTGCATGATTTTCAAAAGCAGGCCCACACATGGAAAACAAGAAGGTATTATTTGTTTCTCAGGAGATTACACCTTATCTACCAGAAAGCGAACTTTCCCAGATTAGTCGAACACTTCCGCAGGAGATTCAGGAGACGGGTAAAGAGATACGTACATTCATGCCCAAATACGGTACCATCAATGAACGCAGAAATCAGCTTCATGAGGTGATCCGTCTTTCAGGAATGAACCTGATTATTGATGATACGGACCATCCGCTGATTATTAAGGTAGCCTCCATACAGGCAGCCAGGATGCAGGTCTATTTTATTGATAATGAAGAGTATTTCCAACGTAAGCAGACCGTTACCGATGCAGATGGCTCCCACTTCAGCGACAACGATGAGCGGATGATCTTCTTTGCCAGAGGGGTGCTCGAAACAGTACGTAAGCTGCGCTGGTCACCCGACCTGGTGCATTGTCACGGGTGGTTCACCTCCCTGGTTCCCCTCTATCTTAAAAAGGCATACCGGGAAGATCCCCTGTTTGCTGATTCGAAAGTTATTTTTTCCGTTTATGACAACGGATTTGACCAGTCATTGGATCCCGCTTTTTCCAAAAAGATGCTCGTAGACGGGATTTCGGAAGATCATGTATCACAGGTGAAGGAGCCCTCCTATGAAAACCTTGTGAGACTGGCGGCCTCTTACTCAGACGGACTGATCCAGGGCAGCGAAGCACTTCCCGACCCGGTCATGGGGGTACTGCAGAAAACAGGAAAGCCATTGTTAAATTATGTGGGTGGAGAAAAATATGTGGATGATTTTTCCGTTTTCTATGACAGTATTCTCAACAAATAATCGGTTTTAATTACAATGAAGAAGAAGGATTTGTGGGTTGTTGTGGTCATCATGATCACTGTAGCATTGTTGTCATCATGCACGGCGTGGGAAAATGAGATGGGACAGGACCTGTTGCCCCCGGGTGATAAGGTATTTCTATTCCACGATACCATATTTGATATCCACGCCTACCCGGTGAGTGGAAAACGCCAGGTGTCGTCCGAATGGAGATTTGATCCTGCCACCAAATTTCTGCTGGGACAGCTGGAAGACACCATTGTGGGAAGCTCCGAAGCCACCCTCTTCACCCAGTTTAACAGCTCCCCAACATTTGAATTCATAACCGGTGGTACAGAGATCGACACCATTTTGCTGCATCTTTACATTGCGGACTATTTCGGAAATAAAGAGGGAGAGGTGACCATCAGGGTCCATGAGGCCATCGAGCCGCTCTTCCTGGATTCCCTCTACTACTCGGATTTTGATGCAGAGGGGAAATTCGATCTTTCAATCCTGGGAGAAACAACCTATATCCCTTCGGAAAGCGACACCCTCGAGATACTGATCGACAACCAGGCTTTTATCCAGAAATTCATGGAGGTAACGGAAGATACCATCTTCAGGAATGACAGCCTTTTTAAGGATTACTTCAACGGGCTCTACCTCACCGCCACCTCCATTGCTGAAGAGGGGGCCATGGCACAGGTGGGCCTTTCCGATGCGGTTTCAAGGCTAACGCTCCGGTATTACAACGACAGTACAGAGGTGGATACAATTGCCGGGAAGGAATTTGTATGGGCCACATTTCCAATCAGCCAGTACAGCCAGAAAATCAATCTCTTTGAGCACGATCATTCAAACACCTTTCTGGCAGGAATCATCGACAGGGACAGCATGGCGAACCCCTGCTGTTATGTGCAGGGGATGGCCGGTGTTGACACCAGGCTCTCCTTTACCAATCTGGAGGAGTGGATGGAGCAGGGAAAGGTTGCCATCAATTCAGCAAAGCTGATCTTTGAAGTGGTTCCCGGGGAGATCAGCGGAATCCCGCTGGAAGAGTTGCCGTACCAGCTGATGCTCCGCACCGAACTGGATGACGGAACACTGGAGCCCACCTATGACTATATTGCAAGCGGGGAGACCTTTGGCGGCGCCCTGAGAACCGACTCAAAAGGGATGTTCCAGGATACAAGCTACATCTACCGTTTCAATATGAACCTCCACTTTCAGAGTATGGTTGACGGAGCGAAAACAGACAACAATTTCAGGCTCTATCTTCCGGATGCTGCAACAAATCCGAAAATCTCTAAGCTTTGGAGTAACCTTCCTGCCAATCCTTCACGTATAAGGTTGGAAGTTGTATACCTTAAACTGTAACACCGCATGTGTGGAATCGTTGGTTATATCGGAAGCCGTGATGCCTATCCGATCCTTATCAAAGGCCTGAAAAGGCTTGAATACAGAGGGTATGATTCGGCCGGAGTGGCCCTGCTAAACGGAGATGCCGCCATCTATAAGAAGAAGGGCAAGGTGCAGGAGCTGGAGGATTTTGTAAGGGGGAAGGAGACTGGCAGCACCATCGGTATCGGGCATACCCGCTGGGCCACACACGGTGAACCAAACGATGTGAACGCCCATCCCCACCAATCGGAAAAGGGGCTGTTTACTGTGATCCACAACGGGATCATTGAGAACTATGCGGTGCTGAAGCAGGGGCTGATCGACCAGGGTGTTACCTTTTACAGCGAGACCGATACAGAGGTGCTTGTGAACCTGATCGAGTACATCTATACCTCACAGGATGTGGCGGTGGATGTGGCAGTTTCACTGGCTCTGCAGAAGGTGATCGGGGCTTACGGACTGGTGGTGATTTCAAAGGAGGAGCCCGAGCTGATGATCGCGGCACGGAGAAGCAGTCCGCTGGTAATCGGCCTGGGCGACAATGAGTATTTTATTGCCTCAGATGCCACGCCGATTGTTGAGTATACAGACCGTGTGATCTACCTGAACAACGATGACATGGCCCTGATCCGCAGGGATGAGCTGGTGCTGAAGAATCTGACCAGCGATGTCACAAAGGTTAATATCAAAACCCTTGACCTGGGGATCTCGGAGATTGAGAAGCAGGGCTTTGAACATTTCATGCTGAAGGAGATCTTTGAGCAGCCACGCTCCATTAAGGATACTTTCAGGGGAAGGATCATACCCGATAGCAATGAGATTCACCTGGGAGGACTTCATGAGGTGAAAGATCAGCTTGTGGGTGCAAAACGCATTGTGGTGATTGCTTGCGGAACCTCATGGCATGCCGGACTGGTGGGGGAGTATCTGCTCGAGGAGATGGCACGCATCCCCGTTGAGGTGGAGTATGCCTCAGAGTTCAGGTACCGGAACCCCATGATCGGTCCCGGAGATGTGGTTCTGGCCGTTAGTCAGAGCGGGGAGACCGCCGATACCCTTGCCGCCATCCAGCTGGCCAAGGATGCAGGGGCCCTGGTACTGGGCATCTGTAATGTGGCTGGATCAAGCATTTCAAGGGAGACCGATGCGGGGGTTTACACCCATGCCGGTACCGAGATCGGTGTGGCATCCACCAAGGCCTTTACTGCCCAGGTGACGGTGCTCACCATGATGGCCATTATGATCGGACGGGAGAAGGGGCTGCTTTCCGATGCAAGGTTTGCGGAGCTGATTGGCGAGCTGAATGATGTACCTGAAAAGATCGAAAAGATCCTGGAGCACGATGAAGAGTTCAAAAAGATCGCAGAGATCTACAAAGATAGCAGCAACGCCCTCTACCTGGGCCGTGGCGTTTCGTTTCCGGTGGCCCTTGAAGGGGCTCTGAAGCTGAAAGAGATCTCATACATCCATGCAGAAGGGTATCCGGCAGCGGAGATGAAACATGGTCCCATCGCCCTGATCGATGAGAAGATGCCGGTGGTCTTTATTGCCACGCGTGATGGCTCCTATGAGAAGATTGTCAGCAACATCCAGGAGGTGAAAGCAAGAAATGGCGAAGTGATTGCCATTGTTACCGAAGGGGATGAGACGATCCGCGGCATGGCCGACCATGTGATCGAGATTCCCGAAACCGACGACATGATGGTGGC
>JBDLIQ010000014.1:0-52607 GCA_039714775.1 Bacteroidota bacterium | reverse complement strand
GAAGATGATGTCATCGGGTAAGGGGAAGCGAATGCCGAAACTCAGGTAAAGGGTGAGTGGTGAGAGGTGATTGGTGAGGGGGACTGGAGAGAGGTGAGTGGTGTGAGGTGAGGGTGACTGGTGAGTAGTGAGAGGTGATTGGTGAGTAGTGAGTAGTGAGAGGTGAGTAGTGAGAGGTGAATGGTGATTAATACTAAAAAAGAACATATGCAGGTTATTGATGGTAAGGCAACAGCGAAGACAATTAAGGCCGAGATCAGGGCTGAAGTTGAAGTTTTGGTTTCGGAAGGCAAACGTGCCCCCCACCTTGCCGCCATACTGGTGGGTCATGATGGCGGAAGCGAAACCTATGTAGCCTATAAGATAAAGGATTGTGAAGAGGTCGGATTCCGCTCCACACTGGTGCGGTTTGAGGATGATGTGAAGGAGGAGGTTCTCCTTGATAAGATCAGGGAGATGAATGAAGATGATGCCCTGGATGGTTTCATTGTACAGCTGCCCCTGCCCGGACATATCAATGAACAGAGTGTGATTGAAGCCATTAATCCGAAGAAAGATGTGGATGGTTTTCATCCTGTCAATGTGGGGAAAACTGTTATCGGATTGCCCTCTTATGTATCGGCTACACCCTATGGTATTGTGGAGCTTTTGAAACGTTACGGGATTGAGACTTCGGGAAAGCACTGTGTGGTGGTTGGACGGAGTAATATCGTCGGACGCCCCATGAGCATCCTGATGTCGCAGAAAGCGATCAATGCCACGGTGACTGTGGCACACAGCCGCACCAGGGATCTGGAGGAGTTATGCGCTTCGGCCGATATCCTGATTGCTGCACTTGGGGCCCCGGGATTTATAAAAGGTCATATGGTAAAAGAGGGAGCCGTGGTAATTGATGTGGGAACCACCAGGGTACCCTCCACAGAGACGAAATCGGGGTTCAGACTGAAGGGGGATGTGATCTATGATGAGGTTGCTCCAAAGTGCTCCTATATTACTCCTGTTCCCGGCGGAGTAGGCCCAATGACCAGGGTATCTCTCCTGATCAATACACTGACTGCTGCCAAAAGAGCGGGAATCTGAGAAAACTGGCACTCAACATATCATAAGATGAGACGACTGTATTTCATGGTGCTGGCCCTCCTGGTAAGTGGTGCGGTGAGAGCGCAGGCTTCCACCATTGTCAGTAATCCACCGGCTATTGTATCTGCTGCAACTGATTCGATCGCAATTGATTCAATTGTGATGAAGCCTGAGTTCAATACACCGGCTGCCTGGAGCTATATCGATGCTGCCATCCGTGACAACAGGCTCTGGCGATCGGATGATGATATGCTGAGGGAGTCGTTACGCCGGCTCCTGGATCAAACCATTGAGCCCTATGACACGACACATCACAGGCTCTCAATAGAGGATTTCAGAAATATCGCGGTGCATTCCGGGAGTCCCGAACTAAAAGAGAGCGTTGAGATCAAGTGGATCAACGACTCCACCTTTTTAATTGACCGCCAGGGCTGGAGCAGCAAACTCTACCTCAAAAAAGAGTCGCTCCTGGTCTACCCTGTCGACTTCTCAACACTGACACTTTCCGATTCGGTTCTGGATGAGAACGGCATGCTCGATTCCAGCCTTTTCATCCCGGACACGGTGATGGTGGAGGTGATCGACACTGCGGCATTACGCTCCCTGGAGATCGCCCTGCATCACTTCAGAGACGGTAAAATCACCCCTCCCCTGTCGAAAGCTCCGGGATCAGGACCAGTAAGGCTTTCAAAGGACCTGTCCCGCGTCAACTACTATGCCTCGGGAACAACATGGATAGCCGATGGAAATTCCCCGTTTCGGATTGTAAAGGGAGAGCACCACCTGGATTCGCTGCACTACGCGGTTCATACACTGCTCGATTTCACCGAGGAGAGGGACTCTTCACTGTTAATGATCAATGACATGTATGGCCGGAAAACACCTTTATGGTTGACCACCGGCAGTAATAGTGCCTACCGGTTCTGGGTGAAAAACTACAACAACGACTCCATCACCCTCTGGGTGGGGAATCCGGCTACCAATGAGATCAGCCTGCTCCTGGAGGATGATGTGAACTTCAGCCGCATGGTAAAGGAGGAGATCCACCACCTGCCCACCTTCATTGAAGAGCCGCAACGCAATCTGCGGCCCATGCCCATGCTGGAACCTGAGCACATCTATTGGGACTATGAGTTTTCAAGTATTCTGACCATGAGTCAGACCTACCTGGCCAACTGGACAAAGGGGGGTGAGAGCTCCTTCTCCACCATCATGGATCTGTCCGGAAGAGCCACCTACAACAACATTGACGCTAAGACCCAGTGGGTCAACCTGGCCCGGCTCAAGTTCGGAACCATCATGACCCAGGATAAGTTCCGAAAAAACCACGACCAGTTTGAGATCGATTCGAGGTTTAACCGGAATGCATGGGGGAAGATCGGATTTAGTGCATCGTTCTATATGAAAAACCAGCTTGCCAAGGGGTATGATCATCCCAACGATACGGTGAAGGTGCTGGTTTCAAAATTCCTCAATCCGGGTACAATCACCCTGGGTCTGGGTGCCGAGTACAAACCGATAAAAAACACCACCATCAACATTGCCCCGCTATCCTATAAAACCACATTCGCACTGGACTCAGCCAGTATCGATCAGACCAAACACGGCATTCCTGTGGACCAGTGGGCCAAAAGGGAGCTGGGTACACAAATTGCCATATACAATAAGATCAGTCCCATGAAGGGGCTGGAGGTGATCAACCGCATGAGGCTCTTTTCAAACTACCTGTACAAGCCCCAGAATGTGGATGTGGATTGGGAAATGTCCCTTGAGAAGAAGATCAACTGGTTCTTTACCGTGCGGCTGAACCTGCACCTGATCTATGATGATGACATTCACTTCCCGCTGCTGGATGCAAATAAAGATCCCGTACTGAACCCTGACGGAACGCCACGAAAGGTCGCAAAAGCACAATTCAAGGAGTTCGTGGGGCTGGCAGTTGCTATTAAGTTCTGATCATTCGATCAGTAACTTCATTGTTTCCATCTTCTCAGTCATCTGAAGCTGGTAGTAGAGCTGGTAAAGCCTGGAGATTGTCTTTTCAGAAAAGGGGTCGAGCTCGTAGGAGTGTTCGAGCCACTTAACAGCTTCGGTATACTGTGCAGTGGCCTCCTCCTTTACCACGATATATTTGTCATTGTCCCTGATATTCAAGGACTTCTCGGTAAGATCGATCCCTTTGTTATAATAGATAACACCAATGTGGTAATAGATCTTTGGCTCTTCAGGTGACAGTTCCAGTGCAGCCTTGAAGCTCGGGAGGGCCTTGTCAAACTCTCCCATCCGTCGGTAAACCAGTCCCCGGCCCCATAGAAACCTGAAATTATCCGGCCTTTGAGCAATGGCCTCATCAAGAACCTCGATGGCCAGTTGGTGCCGTTCGGTCCTTACCAGAAGATTTACAAGGTAGACCACCGCCTGGTTCTCATAGTGATACAATTTAACCCCCTCCATAAGCACCTCTTCTGCCCGGAGCGAGTCCCCACTCTCCAGGTGCGCCTTGTAGAGCAACAGACTGGCGGCCGGTTCATAGGCGTCATCGTGCAACCCGGTCAGGTATCCGATCGCCTTCTCCCAGTTTTTGCTTTCATAGGCTGCCATTGCGGTGTTGTACACCAGGCTGGTATCCACCTTTGCATTGATTAGTTTGCTTTGATTCACAATGAGAGCATACTCAAAAGCACGCAGGGCCTCGTCATACCTCTTGCTGCTGAATTGATCCTCACCCAGTTGCCTGAAATCGTTGGAGAGGAGATAGTACTGGTGGGAAACAGAGGTATGAAGCCGCTTCCTGGCATCCAGCTCAAGGGCTTGTTGATAAGCGTCATAGGCTACGTAGAGCTGGTCGGGATAGAGCCCTGTCTTTTTGGAATCCTTCTTCTTATAGCCATCTTCGTATGCAGTCTGGCAGAGCAATCCTTTGGCGTAATAGGTCCTGTGCCATCTGGAGGTTTTGTCATTCCAGACCGCCAGTTCGATGTTCTCCTTGGCTTCTGTATACTTTCCCTGATCGATCATCTGGAAAACGGCCAGCACCCTGCTCTTCTGTCCCAATGCACCGGTGGCCGGTCCAAGCAGGATCAACAGGAATAGTATGCGGCGTATCGTGATCATCTTTCTGTCTGTTACATGCGTTTCGGCACCTCGATACCCAGCAGGTCCATGCCCGATTCGATCACCTGGCCAATCACCTCTGCCAGGAGCAACCTCATGCTCACCTGCTCCGGTTTATCAGCGCTGAGTATGCTGTGGTCGTGATAGAACTGGTTAAACTCCTTTGTCAGCTCATAGAGAAAATTGGCAATCAGTGAGGGATTATAGGTTCCGGCTGCTTCACGGACAGTCTCCGGGTATTCATACATCATCCTGATCAGGGAAGCCTCCTTCTCTTCCAGATCGCCCGAGGCAACAGATTTGTCAATATCGGCTCCTTTCCTCAGCACACTCCTGATGCGGGCATAGGTATATTGAATAAAGGGACCGGTGTTCCCATTGAAATCGACCGATTCCCGGGGATCGAATGTCATGTTCTTCTTTGGGTCCACCTTCAGAATAAAGTATTTCAGGGCACCCATCCCCACCTGCCGGTAGATGCGTTGCTTCTCCTCTTCACCATACTCTTCGAGTTTACCCAACTCTTCGGACATCTGCCTTGCAGTTGCCTCCATCTCATCCATAAGATCATCGGCATCGACCACAGTTCCCTCCCTGGATTTCATCTTTCCCTCGGGAAGTTCAACCATGCCATAGGAGAGGTGATAGAGGCGCTCCGCCCATGGAAAACCAAGTTTCTTCAGGACAATGGAGAGTACCTGAAAATGGTAGTTCTGTTCGTTCCCCACCACATAGATGTGGGAATCGAATCTGTACTCTTCATAGCGCTGGTGTGCGGTACCCACATCCTGGGTCATGTAGACCGAGGTGCCATCGGACCGCAACAACAACTTATGGTCCAGTCCCTCTGCTTCGAGATCGGCCCATACAGAGCCGTCCTCCCTGGTGTAGAGCACCCCCTTTTCAAGTCCTTCCAGGACAATTGTCCTGCCCAGTTTGTAGGTGTCAGACTCATAGTAGGTCTTGTGGAAACTGATTCCCAGTCTTTTGTAGGTCTCATCGAAACCTGCATAGACCCATCCATTCATCATCTCCCAGAGTCTCCTTACCACGGGATCATCCGCCTCCCAGCTGCGAAGCATCTCACGGGCACTTTTCAGTAGAGGGGCCTCTGCTTCTGCCTCCTCTTTTGACATGCCCTGGCCAACCAGCTCTTTCACCTGCGCCTTATAGGTGGTGTCAAACTGTACATAATACCTGCCCACAAGGTGGTCACCTTTCAACCCGGCCGATTCCGGGGTCTCACCATTCCCCTGCTCCTTCCATGCCAACATCGATTTGCAGATGTGGATTCCGCGGTCATTCACCAGGTTGACTTTATGAACCCGGTTCCCCGCGGCTTCAACTATTTTTGAAACCGAATGGCCCAGCAGGTTGTTTCTGATATGTCCCAGGTGCAGTGGCTTATTGGTGTTTGGAGATGAGAACTCGATCATCACCTGCGGCGCATCTTCTGTAACCGGACTCCTCCCGTAAAGGGGATCACGCAGATCTCCTGCCAGCAGATCTTTCCAGTACTGGTGAGAAACCGAGATGTTCAAAAACCCTTTGATGACATTGGTCCCGGCAATCAACCCGGACATCTCTTCCAGTTTCCGGCCCAACACCTCAGCTGTTTGCTCTGGTGATTGCTTTGTGATCCTTAACAGGGGGAAAACAACAATGGTGAAATCACCCTCAAAATCCCTGCGGGTTTTCTGAACCTGAACCATCTCCTCGCGGACCGTACTGTTCCATATCTCCCCTATGGCCTCAGTGGCCATTAACCTTATCTTTTGTTCTATTCGTTGCATTTTTTATTGACTGACCAACAAAGATAAAAAAAAGATCCCCCTGCAAGCGCGGGAGGACCTTTAAAACTAAACTAACCCTAAAACTAAATCTATGAAAAGAAATGTAGAATAAAGAACGAAATTATCTAACTGATAATCAATAAACTTTCTACACTATTATTAAACGTGAAACAAAATGAAATGTTGCACTTTTTTGTTGAAAAAACCATTAATATATGTTAAAATATATACCGTATCTTTAACACTGTTAATTCTGAATCAATGCTGAATTACGATGCCAGCTAAATACCTCCATATAATTGCCTTTAACATTCCGTTCCCTGCGGATTACGGAGGGGTTATCGACATCTACTATAAACTGAAGGCTCTGAAACAGGCAGGAATCCAGATTATTCTTCACTGCTATGCCTATGGTCGTCAACAATCCAAAGAACTCGAAGATCTCTGCTTTAAGGTGCACTACTATCACCGGAATTCCGGATTGAAGTACTTTCTCAGCAGGGATCCGTACATCGTCAGCACTAGAAATGCAAATACCATGCCAAAAAATATTTTCGGTGATCATTTCCCGGTTCTTTTTGAAGGGTTGCATTCTACTGCGCTGTTGCCGGCATGTGCTGCGGCAGGTAAACAGACCATCGTACGGGCCCACAATATCGAACATCGCTACTACCGCTCTATCTCCAGAAGCGAGACAAGGTTGTTTAATAAACTGTTTCTCTATACCGAAGCTGTTAAACTCAAACCTTATGAGGCAGTATTAAAGCACGCGGACCATATCCTTGGAATTTCCAAATCTGAAACTACCTACTTTGAAAAAGCCTTTGGTCAGGCCCATTTCATTCCCGCCTTTCACAGGTTCGAAGAGGTAAATATCGAACCGGGGACCGGAGGGTATATCCTGTTTCACGGGAACCTGGGAGTGCCGGAAAACTCGGACGTGTTCCTCAGGATAGGGCAGCATGTCCTGTCTAAAACCACACACAGGATCGTTGTGGCAGGGAAAAATCCTTTGAAACAGTTTCTCCGAAAGGTATCTGCGTGGTCCAACGTGGAGGTCATAGCCAATCCTTCCGATGATGAGATGGACCTCCTGATCAGGAATGCACAGGTGAACCTGCTCTACACCGCCCAGGCCACCGGGATCAAACTAAAACTGTTACACTCCCTCTTTGGCGGCAGGCATTGCCTGGTGAACAGGGAGATGGTTGAAGGTACCGGATTGGATCACCTCTGCAGACAGGCAGATCGTCCGGATGAGATGATCAGTAGTCTGGAAGAGTTGATGGAATTGCCATTCACAGCAGAGCAGATCAACGAGAGAAAAGCGACACTGCAGGACTATTCCAACAGGGCCGGAGCCGAAAAAATATTAAGACTACTCAGATAGTTAGTGTCTCTCTATAAACTCGGATGTTTGATTCAGAAATCGGACTTTTTGGACAAACACCAGTCAGACAGTTGCCTGGTTACCTGACTGGGTGGTTAGCGTGACGGATCATTATGATCACGGCGTTCGGGCCTGTCCAAAATTGAGAAGATCAGCACAACAACTGCTGCTGCTGCCAGGATAACCATCAACGATTTGAACATCCTGGCAATGAGGTCTTCGATATCCACGATTTCCCAGATTCCAAGGATGGCAACCATCGAAAAGAGCAATACCAGCGCGGACAGAGTATAAGCAATTATCTTTTTTACATTCATGGTTTCAAAGTATTAAGAGGATCAAATTGGTTAGAAATCCCTATTTTTTCAGATCTTCCACCACCTCTGCCAACTGGAACAGGTCCATCTGAACCTGTTTGTAGTGCCTCTTGAGGGAGGCAGCATCAGCATCCGATTCAGGGTGATTGGTTCTTAGTATCAAATCATTACGCAGCAATACAACCTTTTTTATCACATCATCAAATTTATCCTCGGAGAGATCATCGGAGAAGTGCCTGTAGGAAAAACACTCCTGCAACAGGTTAAATGCAAGTTTGTTAATATCCTTTTTAAGTAGCCTGATACTTGCCATGGGTCGGTGTATTGGTATCTATCAAAAATAGCGATTATTTTAAAACCGCATCACATTAGGGGGAGAATAGGTGCCGATTCCTATTATTGCATAATAACGGCTTTAGTGCACAATGACGACCTTATGCGCTTCGCTTCTGCTTCCTGAAATGATCTGAAGGAGGTAGATGCCCGGGTCGATCGCCCCGGTACCAATCTGTACCGGACCCGGCATAAGTCCCTTCCCTGAGCGCTGCAGCGCCCCTGACAGTCCATAGAGGTTGTAGACCACCATGCCGGTCTGCCCCGGTTCCCCGGTAATGTATAGAGATGCTCCCGCCGGATTGGGATAGACTCTGAACTTTCTGCCGGGAGTTTGCGGCAAAGGAGTGACAGCGCCGGGATGATATCCCCCGATGGCGGATACCCCAGAGCCCGCCGGATCGAGCCACGGTTCCAGGGAGAGGGCAGCCTCCTCATTATGGTCCCATGCCACCCCGATTTTTGTAAAGTGATCGTTAATGATTCCAGCTTTGCCATAGATAATCCGCTCATGCCCGGGATCATAACCGATAGAATCGCCGCAGCTAACCGTATACCCCCAGCTCAATATCCCGATCACCTGATTCTCAGCGTTGAAAAGAGGGGCGCCGGAAGAGCCGGCTTCGGTGATACCGCTGTCCCACTCTTTGATCCACCAGAACGAATAGTATAAGAACTCTTTGAAATCGGGAGGGATATCATCCGGGCTTGTGGGGGAAGAGGGTACTTGCTCGTCTGATGAGATCTTCTTTACATCCCCCTCGGGGTGGTGAATGGTGGTTGTCAGCCTGGATTGCCTGTTCTCCAGGTCCCAGCCAGCATAGTAGGCGTCAAATGAGCCGGGCGGTTCAACGGAGAGACGGACCAGGCTGAAATCGATGCTGTCCCCCACAGCCAGCAGTTTCGCCCCGGAGATTGACATATCGAGTGAGCCGTCCCCCCCGTAACATGAGGGGCTTTCGTAGTTGAAATCAAAAACCGTTGAAGCAGCATCGCTGTTCTTTTCGATGCAGTGTTTTGCAGTTAGCAGAAGCGGATCCCCATCGTACGCAGTATTGTTCAGAAGCACCCCGGTACAGTACTGGGTGGGGGTGTTGATTCTGACTACGGATCGTTTTGCCAGCTGCCAGTCAGCTCCCTCCACACAGTTCACATCGATCTCACAGGGTTGGGAACAACCAAACTCACCAGAGCAGGCACTCTGACTGCCCCGCCCGCCGGCATCGAGAAATGCATGGGAGACCGATCCTATGGAGAGCTCCCCGTAATGGTCCAGATGACCGGGCACCTGCAGTTCGATGATCACCTCCTCTCCCGGAATATGCCCGATGGCCAATATCCCTGAGGGCTTGTTGTTCAATGCACTGTAAGCTCCACGCACATGTTCAAGGTGAGGATCGTAAAGCATCACCTTCACATCTTCATGCAGAGTGAACCGGTCGAAGATGACTCCCAGGGAGCGCGCCCCGGGGGAGATCAGATGCACCCTCCAGATGCGAAAATGCTCCTCCTCTATCCAACCACCATGGCTCTCCGGGATAAGAGAAAGCGGACGTTCTATGGCAAACTCATATGACTTCAGATAATGGTCACTCCCACCCTGAACCCTGGCCTCAATTTCAAGGGGATCCAGCGGTGGCAGCAGGTAGATGACATTGGAGGCTTTCATGCGGCTGTAATGACCCAGCGGTTTCCCGGGAACCTGAAGCTGGGCCCGAAGCACAATGGGTGAAATCATCATCAGAAAAATCAGGAAGAAAGGCCTGTATGTATGCACGGTTTTCATTCGCAATGATCTAAAAGTAGATAATTAATACTTATGGCAGGAAACTCCCATTATGTTTTTTCTGAATCTTACTTATTGTTTTCATAAATAACATTATGTACGTTTGTTTAAAACCAGAGAAAGATGACCCCAGAGCAGGCCAGGGTGCGGATCGATCAGCTGCGTAACGCACTACACCGGCACAACCATAACTACTACGTAAAATCCGACCCTGTCATCACGGACTTTGAATATGACCTGTTGCTCAACGAGTTGCAGACCCTGGAAGCAGCCAATCCCCAATTTCATGATGAGAATTCACCCTCGCAGCGTGTGGGTAGTGACCTGAATGCAGAGTTCGAGTCTTTCCCCCATATCTATCCCATGCTCTCACTGGGGAATACCTATAACAGGGAGGAGCTGGCAGATTTTGATCAGCGTGTCAGAAAGGTTGCCGGAGATGATGTGGTCTATTTCTGCGAACTGAAATATGACGGTGTTGCTGTTGCCCTGACCTACAGGGAGGGATCCCTTGCCAGGGCACTTACCAGGGGAGACGGGACCCGCGGGGATGATGTGACCAGGAACATCCGTACCATCAGGAGTATCCCCCTGAAGCTCTCCGGTGAGGATATTCCGGAGGTGTTAGAGATCAGGGGTGAGGTGATCCTTCCCGGCCAGGGGTTCTCGGAGATGAACCGTGCACGTGAAGCGAAAGGTGAAATTCCATTCGCCAATCCACGGAATGCGGCTTCAGGAACCCTTAAGATGCAAAATTCGTCCATGGTGGCCGCCCGTCCCCTGGACTGCCTTTTTTACTACATTCCCGGAGAGCTGAAACTTTTTGACCGGCACCATGCAGGGCTTGAGAAAGCCCGAACGTGGGGATTCAAGGTTCCCTCGCAGGGGAGGATCGCAAGGGGCCTGGATGAGATTTATGCATTTATCGACCAGTGGGAAGAGGGACGAAAGAGCCTCCCATTTGAGGTGGATGGTGTGGTCATCAAAGTGGATTCAATCCACATGCAACGGCAACTGGGGTTTACAGCTAAAACCCCGAGATGGGCCATCTCTTATAAGTTCAAAGCCGAACGGGCCAGATCACGCCTGATCAGTGTGGATTTCCAGGTGGGAAGAACCGGTGCAGTAACGCCGGTGGCCAACCTGGAGCCGGTACAGCTGGCCGGTACCATCGTAAAAAGAGCCTCTCTTCACAATGCAGACCAGATCGGCCTGCTCGACACCAGGATCGGGGACCCGGTCTATGTGGAGAAGGGGGGTGAGATTATTCCTAAAATTGTGGGTGTCGACCTGGAGCACCGTGATCCGGCATCGCCTCCCTTTGAGTTTATCACAGCGTGTCCCGAGTGCGGAACGACCCTTGTCAGAAAAGAGGATGAAGCTGCACACTACTGTCCCAATACAACCGGGTGCCCGCCACAGATCAAGGGCCGGATTGAACATTTCATCAGCCGGAAGGCGATGGAGATCAATGCGGCAGAGGCCACCATCGACCAGCTCTACAGGGAGGGGCTGGTACGCAATGTAGCCGATCTCTACACCCTTGGCTATGAGCAGGTGGTGGCACTGGACCGGTTTGCAGAGCGATCTGCCAGGAACCTTCTGGAGAGTATTGCAAACTCAACCCGTGTGCCGTTCCCCAGGCTCCTCTATGCACTGGGAATTCGCTATGTGGGTGAGACCGTGGCCAGGAAGCTGGCCGTAGCATTTGGCTCCATGGAGGAGCTGATGCTGGCAGACCGGGAGGCCCTCGAAGGAGTTGATGAGATTGGGGAGCGGATTGCCGAATCGGTCCTTGCCTATTTTAGTGATCCGGAGAACCGGGAGCTGATCGGACAATTAAAAGCACATGGAGTGCAGTTCCGGATGGAAAAAGAGGCCGAACAGGGCAGCCAGGTACTTAGTGGACTAACTTTTGTGATCTCGGGTCTGTTTGAGGCCCATTCCAGGGACGAGCTCAAGGAGATGATCACACACCACGGCGGAAAGCATACAGGATCCATAAGCAAAAAGACACACTACATCCTTGCGGGGGAGAATATGGGGCCCAGTAAGTATGAGAAAGCCAGCAAACTGGGCATTCCTATTCTCAGCGAACAGGAGTTCTTATCCATGCTGGTTTAGCATCCAACCGTTTTTTACTACTTTTCCTCTATAAAACTTTCATTTTTGTTTAAAAGAATACAAAAATGAAAGTCATATCAGTAACTCCCATATTGTTTTTTATGAAACCTGTGTATTGTATGCATAAAAAACATTGTGTACGTTTGTTATTCAATGGCAAAGCTGAAAGAGCACATTGGGAGAAAGATCCTGAAACATAAAAAAAGAGGGATAAACCGGGATGTTAGGGTGCATAATTTTGACACTGCGAAAACGGCAGTGATCCTGTTTGATACCGGTAACACAGCCTCATTCGAGGTTATTCATGAGTTCCGGAAATTTATGGAAAAAAAGGGGATCAAATGCAGGGCATACGGATATGTGGCCCAGAAGGAGATACCCCAGGAGATGCTCTTCAGGAAGAGGTATGCCTTCATCTCCCGGAGCGACCTGAACTGGTATATGAAACCATCCGGGGAGGCTGTTGACTCTTTTTATGGTAGTGAGCCGGATATCCTGGTTGACTTCACCCCGGATATGCCCCTCGAGTTACAATTCCTGGTGCAGCTTTCCAATGCCAGTTTTAAGGTCGGCTGTTTCACAGAAGCTGACAATGATTATGATATGATGATTAACCTGACAGGTCAGAATGACACAGGCTTCCTGGCCGAACAGTTTAAGCTCTATATTGCAATGTTAACCCCAACAAAAAATAGATGACGGATCATATACAATTCAGAGGGACAGGTGTGGCCCTGGTTACCCCGTTCAGTCGATCGGGCGATGTTGATTTTGACAAACTGGGCATCCACACCGAACGACTCATCAACAATGGGATCAACTACCTGGTGGTACTTGGTACCACTGCCGAAACCCCTACCCTTTCGGAGGTTGAGCAACAGGATGTGGTACGTTGCGTAGTGGATGCCTGTGGTGGAAGGGTGCCCATTGTGGTGGGAGCCGGAGGAAATGATTCCAGGGCAGTCATCGAAAAGATCAAAGGGATGAACCGGGATGGCATTGATGCGATTCTGAGTGTGGTCCCCTACTATAACAAACCGACCCAGGAGGGGCTTTACCAGCATTTCTCTGCCATTGCAGCAGCCTCCGACCTTCCGCTCATGTTATACAACGTTCCGGGACGAACCGGGACAAATATGAGTGCCGAAACGATCCTGCGGCTGGCCTCTGATTACACTGATACTGTGGTTGCAGTAAAAGAGGCCTCCGGGGACTTTGAACAGATCACAGAGGTTCTCAGGGAGAAACCTTCCGGTTTCCAGGTGATTTCGGGAGATGATTCGGTCACCCTGCCCATGGTTTCCCTGGGCGGCAGCGGTGTGATCAGCGTAATCGGGAACGGATACCCGGCCCTCTTCTCCACCATGGTCGCAGCTGCACTTGAGGGCGCCTATGAAAAGGCGAGGGAGCTCCATTTTCGCATGGCCCCGATGATGAAGGCGATCTTTCGGGAGGGGAACCCGGCAGGGATCAAAGCCTCCATGGAGATCCAGGGATGGATTGAGAATGTGGTGAGACTTCCCCTGGTGCCTGTCTCATCTTCACTCAATAATGAGATCAGGGAGCTGGACAGCAAGCTTCAATGACCGGCCCCGTCATGCCCCGGGCCGTCCATGACAATTCTTGTATTTCTTACCGCTTCCACAGGGACAGGGGTCGTTTCGCCCCACCTTCTTTTCAACCCTGACCGGTTGCTGTGCCTGGGTCCTGCCATCTTTTGCCTGGCCGCCGCCTGAAGGATCATTGTAACGGGGCATCTCATCCTTATTGGCTTCAAACTTACTGAGGTCCATACGCTTGGGAGCCTCTGCCCGCTTTACACTCCTCGGATCTTTCAGCGGAATATGTGCCTTCATCAGGGTTGCGATCACATCCCGGTTCACTTTATCGATCATGGCAGTGAACAGCTCAAATGCCTCGAATTTATAGATCAGCAACGGATCTTTCTGTTCATACTGCGCATTTCTTACCGATTGCCTCAGGTCATCAAGTTCTCGCAGGTGCTCCTGCCAGGACTGGTCGATGGTGGCCAGGATGATGCTCTTTTCATAAGAGCGTACCAGCTCCTTCCCACCCGATTCATGACACTTCTCAAGGTTTGCAAGGACCTGGAAGACCCTGGTGCCATCCGAAACCGGAACCACGATGTTTTCATACACCTCGCGCTGGTGTTCATACACCTGGTTGATCACGGGCATGGCCTGGTCTGAAATGCTCTCCTGCTTCCGTTTGTATGTGTCGAGCATCACCTCGTATATCTGATCGGTCAGTTTAGAACCATCGATTCGCTTAAACTCATCCCGGTCTACGGGCGATTCAATGGACATGGCACGAATCAGTTCAAGCTTGAACCCGTCATAATCCCCATCCTGGTGGTATATATTTACAATAGTCTCGGTCACATCAAACATCATGTTGGCGATATCAAGACCGATCCGCTCTCCATAGAGGGCATGTTTACGACGCTTATAGATCACCTCCCTCTGGGAGTTCATCACATCGTCATACTCCAGTAGGTTCTTCCGGATCCCGAAGTTATTCTCTTCCACCTTCTTCTGGGCCCGCTCTATCGATTTTGTGATCATAGAGTGCTGGATCACCTCTCCCTCTTTCAGTCCGAGTTTATCCATCATTCCGGCGATCCGTTCCGATCCGAACAGCCGCATCAGGTCATCTTCAAGTGATACATAGAACTGGGATGAACCGGGATCTCCCTGTCGTCCCGAGCGACCACGCAGCTGCCTGTCGACCCGCCTGGAATCGTGCCGTTCCGTTCCGATGATGGCCAGTCCCCCGTCCCTCTTCACCTCATCGGAAAGTTTAATGTCTGTACCACGACCCGCCATGTTGGTGGCAATGGTGACTGTTCCTGCCTTTCCTGCCTGGGCAACCACTTCGGCCTCCCTCTGGTGCAGTTTGGCATTCAAAACGTTGTGATCAATCTTCCTGATCTTAAGCATCTTTGACAGGAGCTCCGATACCTCGACCGTGGTGGTACCCACCAGCGAGGGCCGTCCTGCTTTGTTCAAAACTACGAGCTCATCGATCACTGCATTGTATTTCTCCCGTTTGGTCTTAAACACAAGATCCTGCCTGTCATCCCTGACAATGGGCCTGTTGGTGGGGATCACCATCACATCCAGCTTATAGATATCCCAGAACTCTCCGGCCTCTGTCTCCGCTGTACCGGTCATCCCGGAGAGTTTGTGATACATCCTGAAATAGTTCTGAAGGGTGATGGTGGCCCAGGTCTGTGTTGCGGCCTCCACCTTCACATTCTCCTTTGCTTCGATCGCCTGGTGCAATCCATCGCTGTACCTTCGCCCCTCCATGATCCGGCCGGTTTGCTCATCAACAATCTTCACCTTGTTGTCTATCACCACATACTCCACCTCCTTCTCAAACATGGAGTATGCCTTGAGCAGTTGGTTGACTGTGTGGATCCGTTCTGATTTAACCGCATAATCCTGCAGCATCTTATCCTTCACCTCCAGCTTCTTCTTATCGTTCAGATCAGACTTCTCGATCTCCGCCACCTCGCTGCCGATATCGGGCAGGATAAAGAATGCGGCATCGTCGGAGTCGCCTGTGATCAGGTCAATGCCCTTTTCGGTAAGCTCTACAGAGTTCTGCTTCTCCTCGATGATAAAAAAGAGGTCGTCGGTAACTACGTGCATGTGCTTGGATTGCTCCTGCATGTAGTGGTTCTCTGTTTTCAGCAGCAGGGTCTTGTTTCCCTCTTCGCTCAGTAGTTTGATCAGGGGTTTGTACTTGGGCAGACCCTTGTGGGCCTGGAGCAGCTTGAATCCTGCCTTCTCTGTATTCCCCTCCTCCAGGAGTTTGCGGGCCTCGGTGAAGAGGGTATTAACCAGCTGACGCTGTACACCGACCAGCCGGTCTACCTTCGGTTTGTACTCCCCGAACTGCTGGTCGTCGCCTTTGGGAATAGGGCCTGAAATAATCAGGGGTGTACGGGCATCATCCACCAGTACCGAGTCCACCTCATCCACAATGGCGTAGTTGTGTTTCCGCTGCACCAGTTCGGCAGGAGTATGTGCCATGTTGTCACGCAGGTAATCAAACCCGAATTCATTGTTGGTACCGAAGGTGATGTCGCATTTGTAAGCCTTACGCCTGGCTTCAGAGCTGGGCTGATGCTTGTCAATACAGTCCACGGTAAGTCCGTGAAACTCATAGATGGGGCCCATCCACTCGGAGTCCCGTTTGGCAAGGTAATCATTCACTGTTACCAGATGGACCCCCTTGCCTGTCAATGCGTTAAGAAATACAGGAAGGGTAGCCACCAGGGTCTTCCCCTCCCCTGTTGCCATCTCTGCGATCTTCCCGCTGTGCAGCGCAACACCACCGATCAACTGGACATCGTAATGGACCATGTCCCAGGTAATCTCGTTTCCTCCCGCCATCCAGCGGTTCTTCCAAAGGGCTTTATCTCCTTTGATATTGACAGAATCCCGCGCAGCGGCCAGCGTCCGGTCATATTCCATGGCGGTGACCTCCAGCTCTTCGTTCTCCTTAAACCTCCTGGCGGTCTCCTTAATTACAGCAAAGGCCTCGGGAAGAATCTCATTGAGCACCTCTTCATACTTTTCATCGATGCGCTCTTCAATGGAATCGATCTCCTTATAGATGGGCTCCTTTTCGGTAACATCCACTTCAGGATCTTCCGCTTTACGCTGCAATGCTTCCATTGAATCCTTCTCTCCGGTCACATGGTCCTGCACACGCTGTTTCAAAGAGGCTGACTTCTCCCGCAGTTCGTCATTGGAGATCCCCTGAAGTTTGTCGTACGCTTCTCTTACTTTTCCAACGTATGGCGACACTGCCTTCATGTCCCTGTCCGCCTTATTCCCAAGTAGGTTTCCTATTATTTTACCAACATCCATTGTCAGGTGCGTTTATTATGTGCTTTTCAATTTTGCTTTGAGAGCACAAATTTACCTTTTTATTTTTCATCATTTGATCTTCAAATAACATACCAAGGTTCTAATCATGCGAATATGGCAGAAAAAAGAGAGCCGGCACGGGTTTCTCACCGGCCAGCTCCTGTTCATAAGTCATGGGGGAATTGCTATACAGGCCCTGTCAGGCAGATGCTTCTGCCGCGCCGTCCCGCATGGACATGATGTCACGGTCGAACATATAGAGGTTGTTCTTACCCAACAGTTTCAGCCTGTCTATAATGGCCTTCACCGAAGCCTCCTCCTCAACCTGTTCTGTGACAAACCACTGGATCCAGTTCTGGGTGGTATAGTCATTCTCCGCGATGCATACCGCCACAATCTCGTTGATAGAGCCGGAGATGAATTTCTCATGTGCCAGCACCTTGTCGAACATTCCGAATACATCTCCGAATGCGGCCGGTGGCTTTTCGATACCGGGGATCACCGCCTTGCCATCCCTGTCATTCACATATTTTACAAACTTCAGCATGTGCTGGCGCTCCTCTTCAGCCTGGGCATACAGCCAGCCTGAAACACCCACATACCCCTGGTTTTCGGCCCATGAGGCCATGGAGAGGTATAACTGCGATGAATAGTCCTCCTTAAGGATCTGTTCGTTCAGTACTTTTTCTACTTTTTTTGGTAACATGTTATTAAAGCTAAAAGGTTATGAAATCATTAGTTTTTGTGCAACAACCTAACAACGTAAACAAAAATACAGAAATTAAGTTTATCGGGCAGTCGATCTTCAAACATATAGTAGATTTGGTCATTCCAATTTTACTCTGTTATTTTGATAGCCAAATTTAAACAAAACCAGACAACATATTATGACTGCAAATTCGAAAATCATTTACACGAAGGTTGATGAAGCACCTGCTTTAGCAACATACTCATTACTTCCTATTATCAAAGCATTTACAAGCTCATCGGACATAGATGTAGAGACACGCGATATCTCCCTGGCCGGACGTATCATTGCCGCTTTCCCCGAATTTCTGAGCGAAGAGCAACGCATTTCAGATGATCTGTCTGAATTGGGCGAACTGACCCAGCATCCGGAGGCAAATATCATCAAACTGCCCAATATCAGCGCATCCATTCCCCAGCTTGTGGCTGCTATCGGAGAATTGCAGACAAAGGGCTATAAGCTTCCCGACTATCCTGCCAGGACTCAAAATGCAGAAGAAGAAGCTATCAAAGCCCGCTACGACAAAATCAAAGGTAGCGCTGTTAATCCTGTTCTCCGTGAAGGAAACTCAGACCGCCGTGCCCCGGGTGCGGTAAAAAACTACGCAAAGAATCATCCCCACCCCATGGGTGCATGGAGTGCAGAATCAAAATCGCATGTAACACATATGCAGGGAGGCGATTTCTATTCAAACGAAAGATCAACCACCATCAGCCCGGAAACAGCCGGTGATGCCATGATTGAGCATGTGAGCGAGAGTGGAGAGGTTACCGTCCTGAAAGAAAAAACAAAGCTGATTGATGGTGAAGTGATCGATGCGACCAAAATGAGTCAGAAGGCTCTGCGGAAGTTCATTGAGGAGGAGATTGAGGATGCAAAAGCAAAAGGTGTCCTGTTTTCGGTGCATTTGAAAGCCACCATGATGAAGGTCTCAGACCCCATCATCTTCGGACATTTTGTTTCTGTATTCTTCAAGGATGTTTTCGAAAAGCATGCAGTTGTATTCAATGAGCTTAGTGTGGACCCAAATCTCGGTCTGGGTGATCTCGAAAGCAAAATAGCATCCCTTCCTGCTGATCAGAAAGCGGAAATCGAAGCCGATATAAAAGCCTGTTACCAGAAAAGACCGGAACTGGCCATGGTGAATTCCGATAAAGGCATCACCAACTTACACGTACCCAGCGATGTCATCATCGATGCTTCCATGCCAGCTATGATTCGTACTTCCGGCAGGATGTGGGGAAGCGATGGCCAGGCACACGACACCAAAGCAGTCATTCCCGACAGCAGTTATGCCGGCGTTTATGAAGAAGCGATCAACTTTTGCAAAATTAATGGGGCCTTTGATCCTACCACCATGGGTAGCGTTCCCAATGTGGGATTAATGGCCCAGAAAGCGGAAGAGTACGGATCGCATGACAAAACTTTTGCCTGCCCTGCCGACGGTACCGTAAGGGTTGTTTCCGCTTCCGGCACTACTCTACTTGAGCATTCAGTGGAAGAAGGGGATATCTGGAGAATGTGCCAGGTGAAGGATCTTCCGATTCAGGACTGGGTGAAACTGGCCGTGACCCGGGCAAAAGCAACCGGAGCCCCTGCTGTATTCTGGCTGGATAAAAAAAGGGCACACGATGCCGAACTCATTAAAAAGATCGACAAGTACCTTCCGAACCACGATACTTCTGGTCTGCAGATCCATATCATGCCGCCCAGAGAGGCTACACGCTTCTCATGCGAGCAGATTAAGGAGGGCAAAGACACCATCTCTGTCACCGGAAATGTGTTACGCGATTACCTGACGGACCTCTTCCCTATCCTGGAAGTGGGAACCAGTGCCAAGATGCTTTCCATTGTACCCTTGATGAAGGGTGGCGGCCTTTTCGAAACCGGAGCCGGAGGATCGGCACCGAAACACGTTCAGCAATTCAACCAGGAAGGACACCTGCGCTGGGATTCGCTGGGTGAATTTTTGGCCCTGGCTGCATCGCTGGAACACCTGAGCAATTGCACCAACAACGAAAAAGCCAGCATCCTGGCTGAAACACTGGATCAGGCAACCGCCAAATTCCTGGAAAACAATAAAGCTCCCTCGCGTAAGTGCGGAGAACTGGATAACCGCGGCAGTCACTATTTCCTGGCTCAATACTGGGCCGAAGCACTTGCCGGACAGGATAAGGATAGTGAACTGAAAGCTCATTTCGAAGAGATTGCCCGGAAACTGAAGGACAACGAAACAAAAATAGTGGAAGAGTTAAATGCTGCCCAGGGAGAGGTCATGGAGATTGGAGGGTACTATCAGCCCGATTTTAAGCTGGTTTCCGAAGCCATGCGTCCCAGTAAAACGCTGAATAAAATCATCTAAACAAAATAGCTCGGATCTGCTCAATCATCAAAATCCAGGTTAAATCTGGTTTTTAACTGACCCAGCTCCGGGTTGATCTTTATCAGGTGATCAAGCCTGTCCTGATCGGTATATATCTTTTTTCCGTTTTGCTCCTTCTCCACCACCCCGGTCTCAATCTCCACTGACTGAAAGCCTGTAACTTTGCGAATATAGCGACCCAGGTCGGGTTTAATGTTTTTCAGGAAGTTATCTCTCTGAGCTTCGCTGTTCAGAAGCACCCGGATGATGCCCCCGGCCTTCACCACCGGCCGGTTGCTTTTCAAAGTGCTGTATACCCTTGGCATCGATTTCTCAATGGATGAGGCATAATCCTCCCAGGCCTTCAACACCCTGTCAGGATCGACCTCACCGGTAGCTACCGGTTCCGGCTCTCCCGGAGTTTGCTGTTTATCCGGTGACTCCCTGGCAACAGGTTCACCCTGCGGAGCCTCTTGCCCGGCATCTGCTCTCAACGAACCTTTGATGGAGATGGAGGGTTTTCTGACGATCCGGCTGGCTCCGTTGCCATTCTCCGTTGGTGCGGCCTGAGCGGGAGCAACGGTCGCCTCACCTGCAGGATCTTCGGCTGCGGCAGCAGTATCAGGTTTTTCGACCGGTGCAGGTTTATCATCAACAGTGGATAGCTCCTCCGGTTGGGATTCTGAAGAGGGTTGGGAGGTAGATGAAGGTGTAGCTTCTGAAACGGGAGCCGGTTTTTTGGCCTGGGTAGTTTCAGAAACGGGAGCCGGTTTCTTGACCGGGGCAGCTTCTGAAGCAGGTTCAGGTATTAATTTTTTTTTTTGCCCCTCGGTAAGGTTGGCCAGTTTTACAAGTGCCAGTTCAATGGTGAGCCGCTGGTTCCTGCTTGTCCGGAAATGAATATCGGCCTGATTACAGATCTCCAGCCCCTCAAACAGGAACGGCAGGGAGACCTGCTTGGACTGGGAGTCGTACCGCTCCCTGAATCCGGCCCCCACCTCCATGAGTTGAACCGTTTCCGGATCCTTACACACCATCAGATCCCTGAGGTGGGATGCATACCCGTTTATAAAATTCCTGGCATCGAATCCTTTTGAAAGCACCTCATTAAACAGCAGCAGCATGGATGAAGCCTCTCCTTCAAGTGCATAGGCTGTTAGCCTGAAATAGTATTCGAAGTCGAGGATGTTCAGGTTATCGATGACATCTTTATAGGTGATTTTTTCACCGGAGAAACTGACCACCTGATCGAAGATGGAGAGGGCGTCACGCATGGCGCCGTCAGCCTTCTGTGCGATTACATGCAGTGCATCCTCCTCGCACTCCAGGTGCTCTTTTGATGCAATGGTTTTAAGATATTCCACCGCATCTTCCACCCTGATCCTGTTGAAATCAAAGATCTGGCATCTGGAGAGGATCGTCGGAATAATTTTATGCTTCTCCGTGGTGGCCAGGATGAAGATGGCATGTGCAGGTGGTTCTTCCAGTGTCTTCAGGAATGCATTGAACGCCTGCTGCGAAAGCATATGCACCTCATCGATGATGTAGATGCTGTATGAACCGATCTGGGGTGGAATTCTCACCTGCTCGGTGAGGGTCCGTATATCATCGACCGAGTTGTTGGAGGCGGCATCCAGTTCATGAATGCTATAGGAGCGGTTCTCATTAAACGACTGGCAGGATTCGCACGCATTGCATGCCTCGCCCGATTCTGTAATATCTGAACAGTTGATGGTCTTGGCAAAAATTCTTGCGCATGTGGTTTTTCCTACACCGCGCGGACCACTGAAAAGGTAGGCGTGTCCAAGGTGGTTATTGAGGATGGAGTTCTTCAGTGTGGCCGTAATAGAGGATTGTCCAACCACATCGCTGAACGTGGCAGGCCTGTATTTTCTTGCAGATACAATGAATTTATCCATAGGCGACGCTAAGATAGCAACTTAGTCTGGAAAGATGAAAGTGGATTGTGGAAAGTTAAAAGTGTTGCGTAAGAAGTTGAAAAAAAACTGTTTCAGGGAGATTAAAAAAGAGGTTTCTTCTTGCCTGTTATTCAAAAAGTTTCTACTTTTGCAGTCGATTTTTTAATAACTAAATTTTTTTTACATGTTGAACCAATACGAGACCGTTTTCATTGCTACTCCCGTTTTGTCTGAAAGCCAGATGAAGGAAGCGGTCAAAAAATTCAAGAAAGTGATCACCGACAGCAAGGGTGAGATCGTGTATGAAGAAGATTGGGGCCTGAAAAAACTGGCCTATCCCATTCAGAAGAAATCCACTGGATTCTACCACCTGATCGAGTTCAGGACTGAACCCGAAACCATTGCAAAGCTTGAAACTGAATTTCGCAGGGACGAGCGCATTATTCGTTTTCTAACCATGAAGATGGAGAAATATGCAGTGGTATATGCAGAGAAAAAAAGAGCGATGAAGTCAGCAGAATCAAAACAGGAGGAGAAATAGAATGGCACAAGATAATTCAGAAATCAGATATTTAACTCCGCCGACGGTGGAGATCAAGAAGAAGAAGTATTGCAGGTTCAGAAAGAGCCGGATCAGATACATCGATTATAAAGATCCTGAATTCCTCAAAAAGTTCCTGAACGAGCAGGGGAAAATCCTTCCCAGGCGCCTTACAGGAACATCACTGAAGTTCCAGAGAAAAATAGCAGTAGCCATTAAGCGTTCACGTCACCTGGCGATGCTCCCTTATGTAACTGACATGTTAAAGTAAAAGGAGGAATTTGAAATGAAAGTGATCTTAAAACAGGATTTACATAATCTGGGACACAAAGACGACATCGTGATGGTCAGGGATGGATATGCCAGGAACTATTTGATTCCTAAAGGATATGCCATCAATGCCACAGCCCAGAACAAGAAGGTACATGAAGAGATTCTTCGTCAGCGCGCCCATAAGGAGGCCGAGTTAAAAGAGGCTGCCATGAAGTTGTCTGAAGAGCTCAAAAAGGTTTCCCTTACCATTGGAGCTAAAACCAGCACCAAGGGTAAAATTTTCGGTTCGGTCAATACCATTCAGATTGCTGAAGCGCTGGCCGGAAAGGGATTTGAAGTGGAGCGCAAGAACATCTCCATCAAGAATGACCTGATCAAGGAGATCGGAAGCTATTCAGCGACTGTCAAACTGCACAAAGAGGTGCTGGTGGACATTCCCTTCGAGATCGTTTCCGAGTAAACATCTCACACCTTAATATATTAGGAACGCCCGGCAACCCCGGGCGTTTTTTTTTGAACATCACACTATCTTAAGGGGATTGAATCTCGATAAGGAGACCCATGGGCAATTCTTTAACCGCAAACGCTGCCCTGTAGTTAGAAGTTATCCTGCCACGACTTGGTCTTCTTATATTTCAGGTCAGCCAGAATTGAAGATTTCGCATTGATCTGGAAATTATAGGATTTGTAGGCCCCAAAGGGAACCACTGAGATCCGCATCTCCCAGCAGTGAAGGTCCCGGTATATACTCAGGTTGGTGGTGGTGAACTGCTTGCGATCCAGGTCGTACCCTGAATTGAAACCGATCTTCCACTTTGGAGAGAGGCTGAAATCACCGGAAGCCCTGATGGTCTGCACCACCCTTGAAACATCTTTAGGCTTTGAATAACTAAAACTGTAATCGACCCTTAGTGACCAGGGAATCTCAAAGTCCACATAGTCGCCATAGTAATCCTCCCGGTTGGGATCATAGCTTTCCATGTTGTTCTTATCGATCATGTTGGGATCGTTCAGGCGCGACTCCTGCTCAGCACCGGACCGCTCCTCATCTTCACCCTTTCCCTGTTTTGATTTAAAGGAGAATCCGGACGAGATACTGGCATTGGTAAGCCGGACAGGCTTTCCTGTCTGAGCAAACCAGGTCTCCCTGGTACGGGAACGAATGGAATCATACCCGAAGGGATCCATGGAGCCCCTGAAAGAGATGTTCATCTTGTTATTTAAGATCTTTGTATTCCCATTGAAGCTAACGGGACGCCATGCCGGGGTGAGGGGATCTGAATGAAACAGATTCAGGCTGGTACTGAAACCCAGGTTGTCCAGCAGCTTCACCTTCTCCACCTCATCCACCGTATCGTTCTTTGACCTCATCTTGGCCTCGATGTTGTTTCTCAGGGAGAAGTTGAGGTTACCGGAGGCCCCCCTGGTTGTGGGGGTACCATAGATCTGATCCTCATAGATGGAGTACTCTTCGATGCTCTCCATGTTGATCTCATCGTAAACGGTACGGTAGTAGTCGCCCTGTACTGAACTCAGATCAGGCACATAAGAGAAGCTGGCCGAGGGGCTCATCACATGCCTGATGGCTTCCATCCTGCCATCTCCCTTAAACTGGTACATCCCGTATATTTTCGGAGAGAAGCCCGAACTAAAACTTGGGAAGAGGGAGTGGGCATAGGAGAGCCTGTTGATGATTGAATCGGTTACCACCGGTATATATTCGATCCCACCGGCACCATCATCAGCCTCGTCATACCCCGATATGAACTTTATGGTTTGCCTTGAATAGAGCATTCCGTTGTAGTTCATTGAGGGGGTCATGGAGAAGCTCTGCAGCATGGGGGTTTTTCTGAATGGCTTAATGCTGAGACTCAGCGGAATAGAGTGTTTGTAGCCGTTCTTCATGTCATCCCACACCTCATTGGTGAAGATGAGTGAATCTTCCGTTCTGACCCTGTTTTCCAGCATACTGGTATAACTCAACTGGATATCTTCGTACCATTTTTTCGGACCTGTGGCAGCTTTTCGTTTGAAGGGATTGATGCGGCCCATGTTGAGCGAGATTTTTGGCAGAGTCATGCTCACCTCTTTGGTGTTGCTGTTCTGGGAGTGGTTCAGTGAAGCACTCAGGTTGAAGGGGCTGCCGGGCCATGACTTTGTGTAAGAGATACTGGATTGCTTGGTATTGGTCATTACACTGTTGATGTTCCGGGTATGGTTCTTGTCATACGAAGCACTGGAGAGGTTCACACTGGCCCGGAACGAACTGGTCGGGTTGGCACGGGAATCCTGGCTGTGGCTCCACCCGATGCTATAGTCTTTACTCACACTGTAGAGCCCCTCAATGTTCTTATACCCGGAGATGTTCTTGAAATACTTCAGATTCAGGTTTCCTGAAAACCTGTAGTTCAGCTTGTAGTTTGATCCCAGGCGGAGTCCCCAGGTACCATTGGTATAGATATCGCCCGTAAGCCTCAGGTCCATGTACTCATTCATGGCAAAGTAGTACCCCCCCTCCCGCAGGTAGAATCCGCGACGGCTCTCCTCACCATACTTTGGAATCAGGATCCCTGAAGTCTTGGTCTGAGAGTTTGGAAAGAACCCAAATGGAATACCAAGTGGCAGGGGGACATCGGCCAGAACAATGTATGCAGGACCCGATACAATCTTGTCGCCCGGCATTGAGATCCCCTTGGTGATGGCAATATAGAAATGGGGATGATCAGCATCGCATGTGGTGTATTTACCATCTTTCAGGTGTATATGACCGGTGGTCTGTTTTTTCGTCTGCTCGGCATGCAGGTATCCCCCCTCCTGCTCGGTGACCACCTCCTCGATATAGCCCTTCCGGGTTTTGAAATTATACCGTAGGAGTTTCGATTCAAATGAGGCGTTGGGATCGGTAAAGACAGGATCCCCCATCACCTTTCCTGTTGAATCGGGCAGGCCGTTGGCCACCACCAGGTTTTGCTCCATATCATACTTGATATAACTGGCTGTCAGCTCAATATCTTCATATGTGATGCGTGCATCCCCATACAATTCAACCATCCCGCTATCCAGTGAAAATACAAGAGAGTCGGAGGCTGTGTAGTCTACCTCTGAAGCGATATCACCTCCTGATTCCTTCTCAGGGGGGATGGTATCGCTTACAAGAGAGTCGCTCATCAGGAAGTTGCTTCCCGTTGAATCGTCAGCCATCACCAGGCTGTCACCCGGGGGCAATGATGCGACATTTCCAGTGGAATCAGGCTGTTGTGCATACAATAAGCCACTGACTGAAACAGTTAGTAAGATGATGAAAAGTATCTTTAAGCGAGCGTAGTGCAATCTGAATAAATCTGTTATTTTGTGCTGTGCTTTTTTACTTTGAAGCTAATCACAAAGGTAATGCCAATTAATATAAAACGGGTATTTCGAAGGATTCTTGTGTTAACATTTTTAACGATCTGTTGCATGAATTCTGTTATGGCCGCAAGAAATGAGACACCCAAGGGGATCCGGACCGTTGTGATTGATGCGGGACACGGAGGCCATGACCCCGGTGCAGTGGGAAAGAAGGGGAAGGAGAAGGACATTGCCCTGGCCATTGCCCTGAAGGTTGGAGAGTATATAGAGGAGAACATCCCGGATGTGGATGTTATTTATACCCGGAAAACCGATGTCTTCGTGGAGCTTATTGACAGGGCTAACATTGCCAACAAGGCGGAGGCCGATCTCTTTATCTCCATTCATGTGAACTCCATCCACAAACCCAAAATTCACGGAACCCTGACACTGGTACTGGGTCAGCACCGCGCGGATGAAAACTTTGATGTGGCTGTCCGGGAGAACTCGGTAATCTTGCTGGAGGAGGATTATGAAACTGTTTATGATGGTTTTGATCCAAAATCGACGGAATCCTACATTATGTTCTCACTGATGCAGAAAACCTTTTTCAAACAAAGTATTGAATTCGGAGACTTTGTGCAGGACCAGTTCCGTGAACGGGCGAATCGCAAAGACCTCGGGGTAAGGCAACAGGGGCTCCTGGTCCTGGCACAAACCTCCATGCCGGGTGTACTGGTGGAGACCGGGTTTATCTCAAATCCGGATGAGGAGAGGTATTTGATGACCGAGTATGGTCAGGAGATTATTGCATCGGCCATATACAGGGGGTTCAGAGACTACAAGGAGGAGATAGACCTGCGCAGCAATATGTCGGTGGTGAAGGTTGCCCCACCTGCCGCCGGAGTGGTAACACCATCCGGACTGGAGACAGAAAAGATCCAGCCCGACCAGGTGATTTTCTCCATACAGGTAGCCTCCTCGCGAAACAAAATATCTACGGAACCATCCTCTTTTAAGGGATATGGAGATGTGAGAATTGTTCAGGATGGCAGATGGTATAAATATATGGTGGGACAGGAGACAGGCTATAATGAAGCGCTTGAAAGATGCGTGGTGGTAAAGAAGGACTACCCCGATGCCTTTGTTATTGCCATGAAAAACGGGAAGCTCATCCCCCTGCATACGGCCATCGAAGAGATAAACCGGTAAAGGATGAAATTCAGCATTGAAGCAAAAGTCGGCCTGATCGGAATTGTTACCATTATCGTTCTGATATGGGGAATCAATTACCTGAAAGGAAGAAGTATTCTCAGTAACAGTTATACCCTGTATGCTTTCTATCCGGAATCGGGTGGACTGGAACCCTCGGCACCTGTTCTGCTCATGGGAGTGAAAATCGGGTATGTTGACAGGGTGCAACTGCATACCGGTGCGTCACCTCGGGTAAAAGTGACTCTGAATATCGGGGGTGACACATCCATTGACAAAGGGGCACTGGCTGAATTGTTCAGCGCAGATCTCCTGGGCTCAAAAGCCATTCGGATCGTTCCCTCGGGAGATGACCAGGTTTTGAAAGATGGGGATACCATACAATCTTCGATGACCCCTGACATGATCTCCGGAATGCAGACCAGGCTCTTCCCGCTCTTTGAGCAGATCGGATCGGTGGCGGGATCACTGGATACACTGGCCCGAAGGCTCGACACACTGCTGGCGGCAGACGCCCTGACAACTGCGCTGGAAAGCCTCACCTCAGTTACAGGTTCTCTTAAAACTGCCCTGGAACCGGGAGGGAGCCTGGACAACAGTTTTAACAGCCTGGAATCCTTTTCAGGCATGCTGGAAGAGCAGGAGGATGAGATGGCTTCATTGATAGGGAGTCTGAATTCGGTCAGCAGCCAGCTTGACAGCGCAGGGCTTGACAGTCTGTCAATAGCGCTTCATGGAGTGTTCCAACAGTTGAATGTGCTGTTTGAACAGTTGAACTCTGAAGAGGGAAGTGCGGGCAAGTTTTTCTACTCGGACAGCCTTTATGATAACCTGAACCTCCTGGTTACAGATCTTGATATGCTGGTCAGGAATCTGAATGAGCATCCTGAAGAGTATGTCCAGATTTCGGTGTTTGGAAAATCCAAAAAGTAACCAGGTTGATCAACTGGTGCGCAATGTTGCTGAGTTTACGCGTTTACCCCTCCTGTCTTTTTGATAATTATCCTGTTTTATTTGATCAGTGAATCAACCCCGGAGGGTGTTTTGTTAAACCAAGTATTGAATTGGAAATGCTAAAGTTTTAACTGACAATTTATTAAGATGTTTTGAATCGCTCAAGTCTGTATCTATTTGACTTACAATGCTATAGGTTTTTTCTATTTTTTTTCGCCTCCTAAACGGTTGACATTAAAACCGATATAAAATAATTATATTATTCAAGCCCTTCAGAGTTTTTTTTTAACCTTTTTTTCACAATCTTTGTTTGGGGAATCCCGCAAGCTAAAATTAATATTAAACCAACCCTATAACAAACGTTTGCAATGCATGAACGTATTTGGAACAATTGTCTGAATGTAATTAAAGACAACGTCCCCTCAATAAGTTTTCGTACTTGGTTTGAGCCCATTGTTCCCATGAAGCTTGCCGATGATGTACTCACCATCCAGGTCCCCAGCCCCTTCTTTTATGAATATCTGGAGGAGCAGTATATCGATATTCTCCGGAAAGTGATCAAGAAAGAGTTGGGGCCCGAGGCCAAACTGGAGTACAATGTGGTGATGCAGAACAACAGCTACACCAACAGCAAGCCCTACACAGTTAAGTTTCCGGCCCGCAACAGTAAGGAGATCAAGAACACACCGGTGGCTTTCCCCCTTGATGCAACTGAAAATACCATCAAGAACCCGTTTGTGATCCCCGGGCTCAAGAAGCTGGACATCGATCCAAGGCTGAACCCGGAAAACTCATTCGATAATTTCATTGAAGGCGAGTGCAACAGACTGGCCCGATCGGCAGGATATGCGGTTGCCAAGAACCCGGGAGGTACAGCATTTAATCCTTTGCTGGTTTATGGTGAGAGTGGCCTGGGAAAAACCCACCTTGCACAGGCCATTGGAATCGAAGTAAAGGACCTTTTCCCTGATAAGATTGTACTTTATGTAAATGCCAATAAATTCCAGACCCAGTTCGTAGATGCCATCCGGAATAACAATAAGAATGACTTCCTGCACTTCTACCAGATGATCGATGTGCTTATTATTGATGATGTACACGAATTTGCCGGAAAAGAGAAAACCCAGGATACCTTTTTCCATATCTTCAACCACCTGCACCAGAGCGGGAAACAGCTGATCCTCACTTCGGATAAGCCCCCTGTTGAATTGCAGGGCATGGAATCGAGGCTACTGAGCAGGTTTAAATGGGGGCTCTCAGCAGATCTGCAGGTGCCAGACTTTGAAACAAGGATGGCCATCCTGAAGAAGAAAACATACAACGACGGAATCGAACTACCAGAGGAGGTGCTGGAGTATATTTCAACCCATATTTCGGATAACATCCGTGAACTGGAGGGTGCCCTTATCTCATTGCTGGCACAGTCCACATTGAATAAGAAGGAGATTACCCTCGAGTTGACCAAGGAGATGATCGACAAACTGATTAAAAGCACCAAGCGGGAGATCTCCATCGACTTTATCCAGAAGGTTGTATGCAACTACTACAATATCGGACTGGAACAACTACAGTCGAAAACACGAAAACGTGAAATTGTTCAGGCCCGGCAGGTTGCCATGTTTTTTTCAAAAAGCCTTACAAAGTCCTCCCTGGCCACCATCGGATCACAGATCGGCGGGAAAGACCATGCAACTGTTCTGCATGCATGTAAAACGGTTAACAACCTGATCGAAACGGATAAACGATTCCGGCTTCAGGTTGATGAAATTGAGAAAAAATTAAAGATGTAAATGCACTTTCTGCTGCTTTGCATACTCTCTTCCACAGCCATTTTTGTAGTGTTTAAATCCATCGGTCATTTCAATGTCCCATCATTTCCTGTCATTGTGGTCAATTACCTTGTTGCCACACTGCCTGGTTTTATAATCCGGCACCCATCCTTTTTGCACCTGGATAGATGAGAGATCTCTACAGAACCATAAAAAACCGGGCAGAGGGTCAGTTCAAGGATAGAGGAAGCCGTTTTATTGCTTTTGCATATCCCCTGCAGGATGAGGATGAGATCAGGCAGCAGATGGCAGTACTGAAAAAAGAGTACCACGATGCCCGGCACCATTGCTTTGCCTGGCGGTTGGGGGCAGAGATGGAGCGATACAGGGTAAACGATGACGGGGAGCCTTCCGGCAGTGCAGGGAAGCCCATCTTCGGTCAGTTACAATCCAGGGAACTTACAGATATCCTGGTGGTTGTAATCAGGTATTTCGGAGGAACGCTGCTTGGAGTGGGTGGATTGATCAATGCCTATCGTACAGCCGCTGCAGCGGCGCTGGATCATGCTGTAATCGTTGAAAAGAGGGTGGAAGAGCGGCTGGATATAAAATTTGGATACACCGCAATGAATGCGGTTATGAAGGTGATTAAAGGGTTTGACCTTGGTTTTGAGAACCAGCAATTCGACCTGGAGTGTTCACTTACAGTGCGGGTCTGGATCAGGCACACCCCCGGGGTGGTGGAGAAGTTATCCCAGATCGAAGGATGCAGGGTAATAGTTGAAAGTTGAGTAGTTAGGTAGTTGGGTAGTGGAAGTTATGATATGTTATAAACAATACAAAATCTCAAATAATCACATTGCTATATTTGTATTAAACCCATATTTATGAAGAGCAAAAACCTTGTTTCCATCAACGATTTCTCCAGGGAGGAGTACCTGCGGATCCTTGAGCTGGCAGCTGAATTCGAAAAGAAACCGAGGCAGGATATCCTGCACGGGCATGTGATCTCGACCCTCTTCTTTGAACCTTCAACCCGAACCAGGTTAAGCTTTGAGACAGCCATTAACGGACTGGGAGGCAGGGTGATTGGATTCAGTGACTCCGGAGCAACCAGTGCCTCCAAGGGGGAGACCCTTCACGACACCATCAAGATGGTGAGCAACTATGCCGACCTGATTGTTATGCGCCACCCCCTGGAAGGAAGTGCCAGGCTGGCCAGCGAGGTCTCTTCTGTACCCATTGTAAATGCTGGTGACGGTGCCAACCAGCACCCATCACAGACCCTGCTGGACATGTATTCCATTCTGAAGACCCAGGGGACTCTTGAGAACCTGAAGATTTTCATGGTAGGCGATCTGAAATACGGACGGACCGTACACTCCCTTCTCCAGGCCATGTCTAAATTCAATACCACCTTCTACTTTATATCGCCCGATGAGCTGAAATTGCCTCCGGTTTACAAGCTCCAGCTGGACGAGATGGGGCTGAACTATCACGAAGGAAGGGACCTGAATGAGTTTCTGAATGAGGCGGACATCATCTATATGACCAGGGTGCAGCAGGAGCGCTTCACAGACCCCATTGAGTATGAGCGTGTGAAGAACGCATACATCCTGCACAGAGAGATGCTGGATGGATGCAAAGAGAGCATGAAAGTGCTGCATCCGCTGCCCAGGGTGAACGAGATCCATACCGATGTGGATTCAAGTCCCCATGCATACTACTTTGAACAGGCCCGCAATGGGGTCTATGTTCGCATGGCCATCCTTACCTCCATTCTTGGCGTTAAATAACCGGGTGCAAAACCAACAAGTCAGAAACAGATGAAAGACAAACAATTATCAGTCAGTGCAATCAAAGAGGGAACCGTGATTGATCATGTGCCCGCAGAGGCACTTTTCAAGGTGGTCTCCATCCTGAAGCTGGAAGAACTCGATACCATGATCACCATCGGGAACAGCCTGGAGAGTGGAAAACTGGGCAAAAAGGGGATCATCAAGTTATCCAAAGTATTTTTTAAAGATGATGAGATCAATAAGATCTCCCTGGTGGCCCCCTGTGCCAAACTAAACATCATCAGGGAGTATGAAGTCGTTGAAAAAAAGGTGGTTGAGATTCCTGATGAGGTCGTTGGTATTGTGAAATGTGTAAATCCAAAATGCATCACAAACAATGAAGAGGTAACGACCCGGTTCAATGTGGTATCAAAAACCGAGGTTAAACTCAAATGCCACTATTGCGAAAAGATCACCGACCAGGACAACATTGAAATCATATAGTTGGTGATTGGTGAGGGTGAATGGTGAGGGTGATTGGTGAGGGTGACTGGTGATTACCGGATGCGATCGTATGCCTTTACAAGCAGTTCATCCCTGCGAATCCTTCTGAATGCCAGGTATTGCAGGATAATAGAGACCGGCGGAATGACAAAGCGCCAGAGGTATATTGTAGCCGTGGTGTCGAAACTGCTGCTCACCATCCAGGTGTAGAAAAACATCATACCGGTCACTCCTGCAAAGAGGAAGATCAGAAAGACTGAGAGGCGCATCTGCCTTACCCGGTTCCTGTAAAAGAAGATATTGAGTAAGGATATCACTGAAACCAATGCGAAGAGGATGGTCATTGGCCATGTGGCCAGCTCCCTCTCCCCCTCTGCATTTAACAGGCCGGAATGGCTGAGAACCAGCTCCCCCTCTTCAGTGGCAAACCTTGCCAGGGATCCGGTCAACAGCAGAACCGTGAGTATAAAGATCCCCAGCAGGTATAGTGTTTGTGATCGCTGTAACATGATCCTTTGCGCTTAAATGGTTGCTCCTAGTTATTGCCAAGTATCAACGGCAAACCATCCTCTCCACCTCCGACAACGATGACCTTGGCATTGGCAGAGTTGGCCAACTCCAGGGTGGCATCAATTCCTTTCTGCTGCAGGATCCTGTCGGTCAGTGAGGCACTGATAATGGCGTTGTAATCGGCAATACCCTTGGCCTCGATCCTGAGGCGGTCGGCTTCACTCTTTTCGCGCTCCAGCTTATACTGGTAGGCCAGCGCCTCCTGTTGCTGCTCCAGCTTGGTTTCGATCGCCTCCTTGATTTTCACCGGCAGAGTAATGGAGCGGATCAGGAGGTCTTTCATCTCAATATTCTTTTTTGCAAGTGCTTCCCGGGAGGCGTCGATAATCTCAGTCTCCACTTCGCCCCTTTTGGTGGAGTAGATCTCCTCGGCTGTATAACGGCCGGTGACAGCCCTTACCGCGGATCTTACATTGGGAATCACCATGACCGAAACATAACTGTAACCAATGTTCTCATGGAGGTAACCGATTTTATCATAAAAGGGGTTGAAGATGATGGTCACATCCACATTGATGGAGAGTCCGCCTTTATCAAGCACATCCATGGTCTCCTCGCTCTTCTGCTCCTTCACATCGTATATGATCTTCTCGTTCCACGGGGCCTTGGCATGGAATCCCGGACTGTAGATGGTCTCTTTATCAAGGCCTCCGGCGAACTGCTTAAAGAGAACCGAACGTTCGCCCGGTTTCAGCACATAAAACATCTGGCTTCCAAAGATAAGGAGCAGCACCACGATGGCCACTACACCAATTACGGCATATTGCGTTCTTTTCATCATTTTGTCATTTTAATATTGTGAGTAAATATTTTAAAAGCAGCTGTAAAAATAGACTATTTTTATCGAAAAGCTGTAAGAACAGACAAATGGAGGCCATTTCACATACAGACCTTATCCTGAACTCCGACGGGAGCATATTTCATCTCCACCTCAAACCCGGTGATATAGCGGATACCATTCTCCTTGTGGGGGATCCTGGCAGGGTCCGGCAGGTTTCAAACCGGTTTGACAGCATTGAGGTTGTGAAGGAGAACCGCGAGTTTGTTACCCATACCGGCAGGTATAAAGGAATGCGTATGAGCGTCCTCTCCACCGGTATCGGAACCGATAACATTGACATTGTCCTGAATGAACTGGATGCGCTGGTGAATGTGGACCTCACTGAGAGAAGGGTTAAAGAGGGGCACTCGAAGCTCCGGCTGATCAGGATGGGTACCAGCGGTGCACTGCGATCCGATATCCCAGTGGGATCTACCATTTTATCAAAGATAGCCTGTGGTTTTGATGGTTTGTACCATTTCTACAAGGATGAAAAGGGGGTCTCCATTGAGGAGCTTACCCAATCATTTATCCGCCATACCGGTTGGAAGAGGAGGCTGTCGGATCCCTATTTTATAGAGAGCTCAGAAGCACTGTTCAATCTTTTTGAAAGCGATGAAATCCTCTCCGGCATCACCATCTCCACACCAGGCTTTTATGCGCCCCAGGTGAGGAGCATCCGCCTCTCCCCTTTTGATAAGCAACTTGTGGAAAAAGCAGGCAGCTTTGAATTCGATTCGCTGCGTATCAATAATTTTGAGATGGAGTGCTCGGCCCTCTATGCACTCTCTGCATTGCTGGGCCATGAGGCAATCACCATGTGTGTGGCCATTGCCAACCGGGTTGATAAAACATTTCTTGAAGACTACAAGCCCTATGTGGATCGGTTGATCGGATTTGTGCTTGATAAACTGGTAGCAGATGACTGAGGCGGGACATAGAGAACTGGAAGCGTTGATGAGGCTGCTTGAAGATCCTGATATACAGGTTTTTGACACGGTCTCTAACCGGCTTATCGAACTGGGGACAGATGTGGTAACACCCCTTGAAAAGCGATGGGAGCTTACACTCAGGCCCGAATTGCAGGAGCGGATCGAGGATGTGATCAAGAAGATCCACTTCAGTCAGCTGGTGCACGATCTGAACAGGTGGAGGTTGGAGGGTGGTACAGAGCTCCTTTATGGTGCCTTTCTGGTGGCAAAGTTTCAGTACCCGGAGCTTGAATTTGAAGCTTTTGACCATGCAATTGAGAAGATCCGGAAGGATATCTGGCTTGAACTGAACAACCAGCTTACCGCACTGGAGAAGGTAAGGGTGATGAACTATTTTTTGTACGAGATCCATAAATTCGACAAGAGCCTGAAGAGGGCGCACAGTCCGCACCTCTACCTGATCAACCACGTGCTTGATACACACAAAGGGAGCCCGGTATTGCTGGGACTGATCTATGCAGAGCTGGCCCGGAGACTGAACCTGCCCATCTACGGGGTTAATCTGCCAAGAAATTTTGTATTGTGTTATTATGACCAGGATTATCAGGAGGATCCAAACGGGATCATGTTTTATATCAATCCTTCGGACAAAGGTGGTGTGCTGGGAGTGAAGGAGCTTAAGTCATTTTTGAAACAGCTTAAAATCGAAGAGACAGCGTTCTATTTTACCCCCTGTTCAAACATCGATATCATTGAACGGTTGTTGATTAACCTTGGATATGCTTACGAGCGTTCGGGTCAAAAGGAGCGGGCCATACAGCTCAAGGAATTACTGCATAAGACCACTGATTAAACGCCGAAATAGGATCTGTACCAATCCACGAATTTCTTAACCCCAACCTCTACAGGGGTATCCGGATTGTATCCGTAATCCTTCACCAGCGCAGTGACATCTGCCCAAGTCTTCTCCACATCTCCGGGCTGAATGGGCATCAGCTCCTTTTCGGCAGTTTTTCCCAGCCTCTTTTCCAGGATCTCTATGAAGTGGGTCAGTTTAACCGGACTGCTGTTCCCGATATTGTAGATCCTGTAAGGGGCTGATGATGCAGCAGGGTCGGGTTGAGCAGGATCCCATGCCGGATCGGCCACAGGTGGTTTGGGGACCATCTTCTCAATTCCCCCAACGATGTCGTCGACGTAGGTAAAATCGCGCTCCATCCTGCCATGGTTAAACACCTGTATCGGCTTTCCCTCCATGATCGCTTTGGTAAAGATAAAAAGCGCCATATCGGGTCGTCCCCAGGGTCCGTACACAGTAAAAAAACGCAACCCGGTGGTGGGAATTCCAAAGAGGTGGCTGTAGGTATGGGCCATTAGCTCGTTGCTCTTTTTGCTGGCAGCATAGAGGCTTACAGGATGATCTACATTGGAGCTCACCTGGAATGGCATCTGCTTATTAAGTCCGTAAACACTTGAACTACTTGCGTAGATCAGGTTCTCCACCGGATGGTGCCGGCACGCTTCCAGAATATTCAGGAAACCGGTTATGTTACTGTCAATGTACACCTGTGGGTGGGTCAGACTGTACCGCACACCGGCCTGGGCAGCCAGGTTCACCACCACATCGAAATTCCTGTTGGCAAACAATTCAAACAGCGATTCACGATCTTCCAGCTGTCCCTGGATAAACTGGTAGTTGGGAGATGTTGTGCTGGTTACAGCCTGGTTCCAGGAGATCGCCTCCCTGGAGATTCCGGCCTGCTCCAGCCTGGCATATTTCAGTTCAACATCATAATAGTCATTTATCATATCAAACCCGGTCACCTGGTAACCCAGCTCAACAAGCCTTCGTGACAGGTGAAAGCCAATAAATCCGGCAGCTCCTGTAACAAGTACCTTTTTCATTATTTTGCGTAGTTGATGGCCCTGGTTTCCCTGATCACAGTGATCTTCACCTGACCGGGATAGGTCATTTCATCCTGGATCTTCTTTGCAATATCAAAGGAGAGGCTCTCTGCATCCTTATCGGAAACCTTTTCGCTACCAACGATCACCCTGAGTTCACGTCCTGCCTGGATGGCATAGGTCTTTAGAACACCGGGGTACGACAAAGCCATGGCCTCCAGCTCCTTCAGCCGTTTGATATAGGATTCAACCACCTCACGGCGGGCTCCGGGCCTTGCTCCTGAAATGGCATCACACACCTGCACAATGGGTGCCAGCAGGGTGGTCATCTCAACCTCATCGTGGTGAGATCCGATGGCATTACACACATCGGCTTTCTCCTTATACTTTTCGGCCAGCTTCATGCCAAATACTGCATGGGGGATCTCCGGCTCATCATCGGGCACCTTGCCGATGTCATGTAGCAATCCTGCCCTTCTGGCAAGCTTCGCATTCAATCCGAGCTCTGTGGCCATGATGGCGCACAGGTTGGCCACCTCGCGAGAGTGCTGCAGGAGGTTCTGACCATAGGAAGAGCGGTACTTCATCCTGCCCACCATCCTGATCAGTTCGGAATGCAATCCGTGAATCCCCATATCAATGGCGGTCCGCTTACCCACCTCAATGATCTCCTCCTCGATCTGTTTCCTGGTCTTGGCCACCACCTCCTCGATTCGGGCCGGGTGAATCCGTCCGTCGGTGACCAGTTGGTGCAGTGACAGCCTGGCCACTTCCCTTCTAACCGGGTCAAATGCGGAGAGAATAATGGCTTCCGGCGTATCATCCACAATCACCTCCACCCCGGTGGCGGCTTCCAGGGCCCTGATGTTACGACCCTCACGGCCGATGATCCGTCCCTTCAGCTCATCCGATTCGATATGAAAAACCGTAACAGCATTCTCAATAGCGGTTTCACCTGCTACCCGTTGGATGGATTTGATCACAATGTTCTTGGCCTCCTTGTTGGCAGTCAGCTTGGCCTCATCAACGATCTCGTTGATCAGGGACATGGCATCGGTTTTGGCCTCCTCCTTCAGGGATTCAACCAGCTGGGATTTGGCCTCTTCAGCCGACAGGCCCGAAATGGTCTCAAGCTGTTCCACCTGCATTCTGTGAGAGCGTTCCACCTCCTCCTTTTTCTTCTCAAGGATATCGATCTGATGGGTGAGATTTTCGCGGATGCTCTCTACCTCCTTGTTCTTTCGCTGAACATCATCCAGCTTTTGTGAGGTGGAGAACTCTTTTTGTTTCACCTCATTTTCCCGCTGATTCAACCTTCCATTCTTCTCATTGATAATCTTCTCATGTTCCTCTTTCAACTGAAGAAACTTCTCCTTGGCCTGAAGGATCTTCTGTTGTTTGATTATTTCGGCCTCTCCCTCTGCCTCCTTCATCACGTTATTGCTTCTCCTCTTTGTGACAGTATTCATCAGGAGATATGCAATTCCGGTCCCCGCCAGTAACGAAGCCCCTCCTATTAAAAGGTAAGGAACCACGGGTGTTAGAAGCACCAGTGATTGTATAAATAGTTCCATGTTTTCTTTATTTTAGACAATAAAAAACCCGCATATTTCCCCAAGATTTTAAAAAACCCCATTCGGCATGGGTGGAACCGCCGGACTGTGTCGAGTTTCCAATGACTGATAATTCAGTATCCCGGCGAACCGGAATTTTGGCCTGCTCTTGACAACCCAAGCTTTGTTCCAATTTGGTAAATGTTGAGTTTCAAAAATAATTGAAGAAACAATGCGGGCAATCTCTTAATATGTAAAGAACGCTATTACTCTTATTTCAGTAGCTCATCCAAATTATCACTCAAATCAGCTAACTCCTTTTCCAAAGATACAACATTTTGTTGTTGTTCGCAATCCTGTAGGTTAATTACGAACTGAAGTGCTGCCATAGCCATAAAATCCTGCGCATCCTTATCTGTATATCTCTGTTTATACTGCAGGACCTTGTCATTAATCAGCCTGGCTGCCTTTCGTATCTTCTCCTCATCCGTACGTTTTATTTTTAGGGGATAAAACCGCTCAGCAATCTGAACCTTTATAGAGAGCTGTTCTTCCATCATCCCCTTATGATCTGTTTAAAAGAGCAATACATTTGTCAATCTCCCGCACAATCTTGTTAATCTGTATCCTGGCATCACCGTTATCTTCGCCGTCATCCATGATGCCCTTAACCAGCGATAATTTCTGGTTCTTCTCTTCCAATTCGTTAATTTGCGACTGCTTTAGTTGAATCAACTGCTGAAGCTCCTCATTCTGCTCCTTCAATTCATGATTCTGATCCTTCTGCTCCCGCAGCCGGATCTTCACCGAGTGAATTTTCTCCTTGATCCCTTCAAGTATTTCAGCCTGTTCGACACTCATTTAACAGAGATATATTGTTTACAAATATAGAATTATTTTGATAATATGGAAGGTGGTTTTGCACCAATTTAGTTATAATCATTTAGCTTTGAAAATTCTAAACAGGAAGAGACGACATGCGAAGAAAAATCTCAATACTTATATTGCTACCAATTGTAATTCAGTTATATAGTCAGTCTAAACCAGCCCTTCACCCACCATTGAAGATTCCCATGCTCCTCTCTGGCAACTTTGGCGAGATCCGATCGGATCACTTTCATTCGGGAATCGATATAAAAACAGAAGGAACCACCGGTTACCATGTTTTTGCCATTGCCGAAGGGTATGTTTCACGGATAAAGGTGCAGGCAAATGGTTATGGGAAATCGATCTACCTGGCCCATCCCGACGGAACCACATCTGTTTACGGCCACCTCTCCAGCTACAGGGAGGAGATCGCTAAATATGTGAAGAAGGTACAGTATGAGCGACAATCCCACAAGGTGGATATCTACCCGGATCCCGATCAGTTCAGGGTGAAGGGGGGAGATTTCATTGCATATTCAGGAAACAGTGGCGGATCGTTCGGACCCCATCTCCATTTCGAAGTGAGGAACACAGCGAACCAGCACCCCATCAATACGCTGAAGCTCGGATTTGAGATAGAGGACCACGTTGCCCCAAAGTTTTTCACACTCTTTCTCCTTGCAAACGGCACACAACAATCCTTTGACCTGCTCCGTGACAAGGGTATCTATACGGTTCCGTGGGGAACCCGGATCGAAGCCACAGGAGCAATCGGACTGGGGGTGGAGGTTTTTGATTACCTGGACGGAAGCGCCAACCGGTGTGGGGTCCATACCCTGGAGGTCTATGTGGATGAGCGGATTACATACAGCCATGTGATGGATGAGTTCTCCTTTTCAGAGACCCGGTATGTGAATGCCTATACGGATTATGGAGAGCGAATCCGGTCAGGTAAGAAAGTGCACCGGCTCTACCGGCTTCCCAATGACAAATTGAGGATCTACCGGGAGATGAAGAACAACGGGATTTTCAACATCCCCGAAAAGGGAGCGGTCGCTGTGCGGATTGTGGCCACCGATGTGGCTGGCAACAGCTCTGAACTGAATTTCACCATATCGGGAGCGACCGGGATCCCGGCAACAGATCAAAAGACAGAAGATGTGGTACGCCATATGACATACAGGAAAGAGAATCTGTTTGAAAACGGAGATGTGAAAGTGAGAATCTCCTCTGATGCACTCTATGAAGATCTCAGTTTCAGGTATTGGGAATCGAAACCCACCCATGGGGCCCTTACCCCGTTTTACCACATCCATGATCCGGAAACACCCCTGCACAAGCCCTATCGGCTGTCTGTCAGGGCTCCCGAGGTACCTCATGTACTGCGCGAAAAGTTGGTACTGATCACCTATGATGAAGATGAGGATGAGGTTGTTTCTGCAGGCGGAGTCTACAAGAACGGGGCGGTTGAAGCTTCGCTCAGGGAGTTCGGCAGTTACGCGGTCTATCTTGACACCATTGCCCCTGAGATAAAACCATTTAACAGCAGTGCTTCAGGAGATATGTCGGGACAAAAAAGAATGAAATTCTTCATCACAGATAACCTTTCGGGCATTGAAGAGTACAACGGCTATATCGACAACAGGTGGGCACTGTTTGAATATGATCCTAAAAACGACCTGCTCACCTACCGGTTCGACGGGGAGCGCCTGGAAAAAAAGAGCTCCCATGAACTTGAGCTTTACATCTCCGATTCACAGGGAAATGTAAATTTGTATCATACATCCTTCACCTGGTAAAGCCAATTTCATGCCCGAAGAATATGTGGTTACCGGACTGATGTCAGGAACATCGCTTGATGGAGTGGACCTGGCCTGTGCTGAATTCACAAGGAGTTCGGGAGCGTGGCAATTCCGTATCATAGAAGCCGAGACCACTCCCTACCCTGCTTCGCTTAAAGAGCAACTTGAAGAGGCTGTGAGCTGGAAGATGGAAAAAATCGGTGATCTGAACCTGTCACTGGGCCGGCACTATGCTGAATTGATCAATGATTTTCACAACAGGAACAATCTTGCCCCTGACCTTGTCGCTTCTCATGGGCACACCATCCTGCATGAACCTGACAAAGGAATTACCCTGCAGGCAGGAGATGGGGCGACCATGGCCCGTCTGACAGGGACCACTGTGATCACCGACTTCAGGAGTGAAGATGTGGCTCAGGGCGGACAGGGTGCTCCCCTGGTCCCTGTGGGTGACCGGCTGCTGTTCGGCGGCTACGGCGCCTGCCTCAATCTGGGCGGATTTGCCAACATCTCCTATGAGGGGAAACAAAATCAAAGGATTGCCTTTGATGTGGGTCCCTGCAACCTCGCCCTGAACTGGATTGCAGGCCTCAGGGGAGTGGACTTCGACCGGGATGGAGCGATTGCCGGAACAGGAACCATTGGTCAAAATCTTCTTGCCAGACTTAATGCACTGGAGTACTACCTGAAGGATCCCCCAAAATCGTTGGGTAAAGAGTGGCTCACTGATCTTTTCCTACCCCTGCTGGAGCAGTCACAGATGAATGTTCCCGACCTGATGGCCACTGTGGTTGAACATATTGCCATTCAACTTACAGCAGTGCTTAAGGAGGCAGATATCCGCTCTCTGCTGGTCACAGGAGGAGGCGCTTTGAACCAAACCCTTCTGAAGAGGTTAAGAGAATACAGCGGGACGGGGATAGAGATTCCCCATACCGACCTGATCAATTACAAAGAGGCCCTGGTATTTGGTTTGCTGGGACTGTTAAAATACCTGGGCGAGGTGAACTGCCTGGCAAGTGTCACCGGGGGAGTATCTGATCTGTCGGCTGGTATTGTTCATCGCATTTAAACAGATTACAATGGAAAATTTCACAGCATTTAATCCAACCAAACTACACTTCGGTAAAGGAGTTGTCAGCGAACTCGGCACAACCGCATCTACCCTGGGCAAACATGTTCTGCTTGTATACGGAGGGGGATCGGTCAAACGGAACGGAAGTTATGCCCAGACCCTGGAACAGGTGAAATCAGCAGGCCTTCAGGTCACTGAATTCGACGGGATTCAACCCAATCCGCTGGTGGATGATGTGATCAGGGCAACAGCACTGGGCAGAGAGGCAGGTGTTGACCTGGTGGTGGCTGTCGGAGGAGGCAGTGTAATTGATTCGGCAAAAATTATTGCCATCTGCATTGCCGGAAATATGGATGGCTGGAAGGTAATGACAGGAGGGTACATGGCCCTGAAAAGCCTGCCCCTTATTGCCGTGCTGACCCTGGCTGCAACAGGTACCGAGATGAATGCGGTAGCTGTCCTGCAAAATCCTGTCACAAAGGAGAAAATCGGGTTCAAAAACGATGTTATGTACCCGGCCCACTCTTTCCTGGACCCCACCTATACCCTGTCGGTACCTGCCAGCTATACCTCTTACGGCATCATTGATCTGGTGGCACACGCGCTTGAGGCGTGGTTCGGGGAGGGTGATGCCTCGCTGTCAGACCGGTTTGTGCTGGCTATAATAAAGGAGGCCATGGAATACGGACCTGCCCTGATGAATGACCTGGGAAATTATGAACTCAGGGCCAGGATCATGTGGGCCGCCACCAATGCGTTGAACAACATGACCATGTATGGCAGGGTATCGGGCGACTGGGGTGTTCATGCACTGGGACACATTCTTTCGTTTCTGTATGATACACCCCATGGTGCATCCCTGTCAATCATCTACCCTGCCTGGATGAGAACCATGCGGGTAAGGGCCAAAGAGCGCATTGAACTGCTGGGCAGGGAGCTGTTCGGAACCACAGATACAGAAACCACCATAGCTTCATTTGCCAAACTATTCGAAAAACTGAGCAGTCCCATCCGATGCCAGGATGCCGGCATCTCAGAGTCAAACAAAAAGGAGATTCTGGAGTTGATGAACCGGAACCGGGCCGAAGGGATTCACTACAAGTTATCGAAAAAGGAGCGGGAAGAGATCCTGAGCTACATGTGGTAAAGAGAAGGTGTGCTTAAAAAAAGAAAAGGGCAGTCTGGCGACACACCCTTTTCTACAACACTAACTAAAACTACCAACTAAACTACTAACTAAACTACTTATGAAAAATCTTCTTTTTTTACTCCTGATGAAATTATAACAAATATTGTGCCACAAAGATAATCAGACAATCTATTTCCCGCAAGTAGTTAGCGTCTTTTTTACATTTATTAACACTTAATTTCATTTTGGCAGTTTAAAAGAAAAATGAAATCTTTGCCGAATCGAAATAGCGTAGTGCTTCGATGCCAGTACAACGTTTAACAGGAGAAAGGTTAAAAGGAAGAATTATGAAAAGAGTATTGATTATATTGATTTCGGGGCTGACCTTATGGGGAGGCGATGCATATGGTTGCACCAATTTCCTGGTGACTCCGGGAGCTTCGGTGAACGGAAGTGCCATGATCACCTATGCCGCTGATGCCCATGTTTTATATGGAGAGCTGTATTTCAGGCCGGCGGCTGACTATCCTCCCGGGGCGATGATGGATGTGTACGAATGGGATACCAATAAATTTCTTGGACGCATTCCACAGTTGTCTCATACCTATTCAGTGATTGGCAATATGAATGAACACCAGGTGGCTATTGGCGAGACCACCTATGGCGGCAGGCCTGAGCTGAGGGATACCACAGGGATTATCGATTATGGAAGCCTGATGTACATCACCCTGCAGCGGGCCCGTACCGCAAGGGAAGCTGTGAAGATCATGGGCGAGCTGGTGGAGAAGCATGGCTACTACAGCTCGGGGGAGTCCTTCTCCATCTCAGATCCAAACGAGGTTTGGATCATGGAGATGATCGGGAAAGGAACAGAGATGGTAACAGAGGGAGGAAAAACATTCAATAAAAATAGAGGAGCTGTCTGGGTGGCAGTAATGATTCCCGACGGCTATGTAAGCGGTCATGCCAACCAGGCAAGGATACAGCAGTTTCCCCTGGATAACCCTGAAAACTGCCTCTATGCACCCGATGTGATTGAGTTTGCACGTGAGAAAGGGTACTATGAGGGAACCAATGAGGAGTTCAGCTTTTCCGACACCTATGCTCCGGTAGATTTTGGCGGAGCACGCTTCTGTGATGTGCGGGTATGGTCTTTCTTTAAGGAGATCAACAGTGGCATGGACAAATATTTTGACTATGTAAAGGGTGACGACCTTGAGAACCGGATGCCCCTCTATATCAAACCCAACCGCAAGCTCTCCAACAAAGATCTGATGAACTTCATGAGGGACCACCTGGAGGGCACCGAACTGGATATGACCAAAGATGCCGGAGCAGGACCCTTTGGCCTCCCCTACCGCTGGCGTCCACTCACCTGGGAGTACGACGGTAAACAGTATGTGAATGAACGCGCTACGGCCACACAGCAGACCGGTTTCTCTTTCGTGGCCGAGAGCAGATCCGTGAAACCTGATTGGCTGGGCGGTATTTTATGGTTCGGAATCGATGATGCGGCAGCCAGCACCTACGTCCCCATGTATTGCGGAATGACCAGGGTACCCGAATCCTATGCCGTTGGGAACGGTGACCTGCTCACCTACTCTGAAACCTCCGCCTTCTGGGCTTTCAATTTCGTCTCAAACTTCAGCTACCTGCGCTACAATGTGATGATGCCCGATGTTCGCAAAGTACAGAGCGAACTTGAAGAGAAATTTATCACTGAGGTAGCTGCCATCGATGCAGCCGCACAGGTGCTCATTGAAACCAATCCGGAGATGGCCAGGGAGTTTATCACCAACTACTCGGTGAATATGGGTAACTACACAGTGCAGCGTTACAAAGAGCTGGGAGAGTTCCTGCTGGTTAAATACATGGATGGGAACATCAAAAAGGAGGATAATGGGGTATTCCTCAGGAGTTCTGATGGATATCCCCTGGGTCCCGATCAACCAGGCTATTCAGAGCAGTGGAAGGAGATGGTGGTGAAAGATACGGGGAAAAAACTGAGGATGCCAAAGGGGGATGCCCATTAATAACAATCAATTGTTAATAAATCAGTTTCCCCATTGGTCAAATACGAAAATTATTTGTACTTTTGCGACCTGTTAAATCAAGGCTTAGAATATATTAAAGAATAGAATCATGGATTTGATGAAGGTTGTAGACCAGGAATATGCCTCCCAGACTGAGTTGCCAAAATTCAGTGCAGGTGATACCGTTACCGTTCACTACAAAATTAAGGAGGGAAACAAAGAGCGTATCCAGCAGTTCAGGGGTGTGGTGATCCAACGCCGTGGAAAAGGACATACCGAGACATTTACCGTTCGCAAAATGTCAGGAAACATTGGAGTAGAGAGGATTTTCCCTTCAGCCTCCCCGTTTATTGAGAAGGTAGATATCAACAAGCATGGCCGCGTTAGAAGGGCACGCATCTTCTACTTCCGTGAGCTGACCGGTAAGAAGGCCCGCATCAAGGAGAAGAGGTTCTAGATACCCTGAAGAAAAATTATTAAATGGCCGTCTCATATCTAAATGGGACGGCCATTTTTTTTGGGGAAGCCAATCCTATCAGATCCTGTCCGCCTCGGCTCTTGCCTTCTCCATCACCTCATCGGCCTTTATCTGTGCCTCCTGCACAAGCTTGTCGGATTGTTTTTCTGCCTGCCGTACCAGTTCATCAGCAGACTTCTGGGCTGCAAACTTTTTAACGGGATTGCTGCCTGCCTCTTTCATCAGTTCATCACCCTGATACTCTGCCTCTTTCACCAGGGCATCGCCAGCTTTTCGGGCCTCCTCCATGATCCGGTCGGCCTCCTCCTGTGCATCCTTCATGATCTTATCCGCCTTTTCGCCGGCATCTTCACGCACCTGCTCTTCCACTTTTTCAACCTCCTGGGTGACCCGCTCCTTAACGGCCTCTTTGACCACCTCTTTCGCCTCTTGTTTATTACCACTTAAATCGGTTGAAATCTTAGGATCCTTGAAGGTGCCGGTGATCTTAGCCTTCATCTTAATCACATCTGACTGGGAGACATTCATGCCCGCCCCGGCAGCGAGGGCCGCGACGCCATTTATAATCTCGTTGGCACCTGCTCCCAGGTCGCTCCTGGCAATGGCCATATCCATCAGGTAATCCATGGTCATATCGATTCCGTGTGATCCGGAGACAGTCATCTTCGACTCCTCCATATCCACATCAAAGGGATCCACAGAGACCCTGCCATCCTTCACCCTGAACTTGATATCCATATCGTTGGGTGCCAGCTCCCTGAACTTATCACTCCCGAGCAGCTCGCTGATCTTCTCAAGAGAACCGGAGTTGATTACCTTCACATCGCGGGTAAAGAGCCTTCCGTTGGCATTGACCGACTCGTAAAGCGGGTTGAATGATGCATCAAGCAGTGAGTTCAGCCTCAGGTTTACATTGGCCTTTCCCTTGCAATATTTTGCCATGGGGGCAAGCCGCTCTACCGTCATAAAGGTGGCGTATGAGGATTGGATATCGATCCCCCGCAACCCAAGATCGAGATCGGCCGCCGCAAACTGACCACGGGTATCCACCGCACCGTCTGCAGTGATCTCCCCCCCGATCACATCCATCTTTAAGCCATCGAGGTAGGCAACCCCGTTTTTCACTTTCATCTTGCCCAGGATGTTCTCAACAGTGATCTCTTCATAGATCACCTTTTTCATATCGAGCGCCAGTACAAAATCGATGTTTTCAGGGATCTTTACCTCTGCAGGCTGGGCCAGCGAATCGGGAGCAACTTCGGCCAGCTCCTCCTCTTCAGTTGGCAGAACTTCCTCTCCCCCGGTTGTTGCTGCATCGTCCGTTTCCGTGGTTTCGGCCATTGTCGAATCTTCCGCGTCGGCAGGTATCAATTCATTGGCATCCAGAAGCTGTGAGTAGACATTCAGGGCACCGGAAACGGTGGAGCCCTCAAAAACATAAGGGATGAAATTGGTAAGCTTCCCATCCATGCGAATATCGGAGCTCCCCATCTCCAGGTCGACCTGGGTCAGATCAACATAGCGGGGAGTGAAATTCAGCTCCACCCTCTTCAGGTTAACCGGTACCGGGATATCGGGTGTCTCCACCACAACCCCTTCAATGAGTAGCAATCCATCCAGGTTCACCTCCTCATACCGCTCCTGCTCAATGTAAGACATCCGCGTATCCATCTCCAGGTCGGCTGTGAGCCGCCCCTCCAGCTCCATATCCTCCATGGGAACCAGATCCTTCAGGGTGGCAAAGTCGATCATTCCGTCTACCCCACCCACCACATGCATGTCACTGACCGGGTGGTCCACATGCAGCTTTATGTCAAAGGGATTCCCTCCCAGCAGCAGATGAAACCGTTCCAGATCCACCGTGGTCCGGTCCATATCGGTCCCGTCGTAATTTGCCGCCAGCCTGATCTGCACATCGGAAACATCTTTTGGCAGGTCGGGATAGGAGAAGTAACCGTCCTTCACCTCAAACAGCACCGAGGCATCGGGAAGCAGCGAATCGCGCATGGTTCCCTTCACGAAAGCCTCAAGTGCAAGACTCCCGCTGGTTTTCAGTGATTCGAAGTCCTGCATATATACAGCGGGTACCATAGAGAGCAGGGTCTGAAAGGTGGTCTCTTTGGCAAAGAACCGCAGATCCATCTCCATGGCCCCGTCATCCAGCATGGTCACCACCCCTTCGGTACCCAGCACCAATCCGTTGATCCGTATCTCGTTCTCCAGCATAGTGTATCTGCTCTCAACCATGTTGGCTGCTGCCAGCAGGTCGAGTCCGAAGCTTCCATTCTTCATATAGCGGATCCCGCCATACCGGGCGTTGATCCGGTTGATATCCACATCCAGCTTCATCTCGGTCTCCTCCATGGAGAAGTCTCCTGCCAGTTCAAGGTTAAAATCCTCCATGGCTGCATCCACACCCATCACCGCATCGTTGTAGAAGACCCGGCCTTTGCGAATGGCAAACCTTTTCAGTGAGAGGCCCATGGAAGAGGCCTTCTCCTCCCCAACTTCCTCAGCCACCTCTTGAGTTTCCTGTTCCTCTTCAGCACGCTCTCCCTCTTCAACAGCCTCTGGCATCTCCTCTGTAATGTCATCAACATGAAGTGTATCGGCCACCATGGCAATATCCCAGTTGGCCGATCCGTCCTCCAGCACAATGCCGTTGATGAGCGGATGGTCCAGCAGGATCGAGTTGACCATGATCTCCCTGCGGATGGCACTGAACGGGTTGACCCTGAACTCGAACCGTTTCAGTCCCATAAGGGTATCCCCCTCAAAATCACCGAGTCCCACTACCGACACCTGGTGCAGATTGATACTCAGATCGGGAAATCCCCGAAAAAGCGAGAGGCTGAACCTGGACCAGTCCACCGTGGCATACACATTTTCATTGACCTTCTCCTTGACTGTTGCCTCAATCCTCGATTTGAACAGCGTGGGGATCAGGATTAACAGGAGGAGTATAACACCGATTGTGATCAGCAGGATCCTTAAGACTTTTTTCATGGCTCTGGTTTTAATCAAATATAGTAAAGGATGAGGAAAGTTACCATAACTGTTTTGGAAATCCTGTGATTTGATTAAATTTGCAGTCGATTTGCCGAATGAATAGACGGCATCAACCAAAAACCGGACGAGTAGCTCAACTGGATAGAGCACCTGACTACGGATCAGGAGGTTGGGGGTTCGACTCCTCTCTCGTTCACTCTGAATATGAAGCAGTTATCTGAAAATGGTGGCTGCTTTTTTTTATCACTTCACCAACAATTTCACAAACATTTAATGAACCTCCTCGCAGCAGAGCTGACGTGGTATCAAAACAAAATGAACTATCTTCTCGAAGCAGAGCTTCGAGGAACTAACCCCTAAAGAGATTAGAGCGACCAGGGGGGCTATTTCGCAAAATCAGAAGGTCACTTAGGGGTGACTTACTCCCAATTAGGTGACTTCTCTGTTCTATTAACATTTTTTACAAAAAGCCTCTATGTGCCTTTTAATTAACGACATAGAGATCTTGTAAATGGGAGGTAGATATTTTTTAAAAGTCACCACATCGTGCAAAACTCACCTCATGGTGACTTTCATTAATCGCAATAACGACTACCCTGAAAAAGTATTTAGGGACACACGGACATACCCAATTAAGGTGAAGCTAAGAAACACTTACGAACAACTTCAAATTCTCCTGTGTTATTTTCACATGACCCACATTGAGTAGCAATCACAAAGAGTAAAATCAATCGTCTCATATAAAATGAAAGTTTGTCCACCGGTTACCATCCAGTGTGGTGATTCCTTACTGGTTCAATACATCAGCTACCTATTGCCCGTTTCAGCTTTCTTTCGCATTGGATGAGTTAGTTCCTACCGGATAATGAAGGGAACAACGATGGCAATGACCCCGGTAAATACAACGACCATGATGAAGAGTTTATACCTTACATTGTAATTGCCCAATAGTGCAGGATCATAATACTTCTCCAGATTCTGATCCTTGTACATGGTCAATAAGCCCTCCAGAAGAATTGACCTTGTTTGCTTACCTTTTAATAATCCAAAAATTGCCACAGCATTTATTAACACAATAAGTGCCACAAAAATGAACATGACAACCAGGTATGTACTTTCTGTTCGGGAACTACTAACAAAACTGGAATTTACACCCAGCGATATCAGGTTCAACATAATTGATGACAGAATAAAGATTGTGTCTGTCCTTGTATTTTGTCCCAGTTCTGTTGTGATGTGATCATGAATTTTTTCAATCATCATAGTCTGTTTTGATTAATACTTTGATTGTGTTAATTCGATAAAAGTCTGCGGTTCAACAAGTGATTCGGTAAACATTTTCATCTTTTCCTTCGCCTCCTCCTCTCCATACATCTGCTCCAGGTAATGCATGATATAGTAACTTACCCCTGGTATGACGGGATCTGCCATAAATACATAGGTATAGGAGCCATCTTCATTGGCCCTGACTGGATTAAACATTCGTGTGGTGCTGATAACCTGTTCATTCAATCCGCCAGATTCTATCATGCTTTCATACATGACTTCATATATAAATTGCTCAAAAACCTCCCTTTTTTCTGCTGCAACTGTATTGAGTGTTATAAAGGCCGGTTCACCTTGCACAGCTCTATGAGTGTCCTCACCGGCTGAAATATGCGCATGCTTAATTTTCCACTTTCCATCTTTCCTGATCACAGTCCACGTACAGGCCGAAGCGGTTTCAAAGGCAACATCATTTTCGAAGGTGGTCGTACTGGTATAAAGAAATGTAATGTTGGCAACATCGTATGAATAGATCTCAACGACAGGATTTATAAAATCATACACTGTCTGATCACGGGTGGCAATACTAACCTTTGCAGCAAATGTGAATTTATTGAACTCTTCAGGGGTGGATATTTTGTACTTCCCCCTGGACATCAAGCTAAAATCGTCACAGTAATAGGTGTATACCGTAGCAGTGTCTCTGTTGTTAAAACGATCCTGTACCTCAGAGGTTAAAGCAAGGAGTTCCTTCTCAATTTCTGCCTTCCGGCTGTCGGTTAGATTCTCCTGGCATGCAGAAAACAGAATACATGCAGTCACAAATGGTAATGTGATACTAATCAACCTTTTCATAATAGTATGTTTTTAGGGTTATACTATTAAGTCAGACGAATAAGTCACTCTATTTGTTGATCTATTTTATCTGCAACCTCGCTATCACTTTGCTTCGGTAGGTCCGGCTGACCGGCAGTGCAATATCACCCAGGAGCACCTCCTCACGGGAATAGGAGGTTATTTTGGAAATGTTCACGATAAATGACCTGTGGATCCTGAGGAATCCGCCGGTTAATTCGTTCTCGATGTGGCTGATCTTCTCTTTGGAGATGACCTCTCCCCCATCTTCCTGGTGGATTTTGATGTAGTCGGCCATGCTTTCGATATAGAGCAGGTTGTCATATTCGATGCGCGAGCTCTTCCGGTTGGAGCGAACGGTAAAATATCCCTTCTCAAGTCTTGATTGTTGTTCTTCCAGCTGATGAATCGCTCCCTGGTCGATAAAGTAGTGTTTGATCAGCAGGATAAATGATTTAAACAGGACTACGAAATAGAGGATTACTGAAAGCGTGAAGACATCCGTAACAAGGGCACCTGCCGTGTTTATCCTGAAATGGATGATCATCAGCATGGAGATCACACTGGCCAGAAGCTCCAGGCAGAGGGAGACCACGATCATATAGAAGCTATAGAGCCCAAACTGGAAAAATTTCCGGGTAAAGAGATAACGTGGAACCAGGAAATAGTTAAAGAAGTAGGAGGTTCCGATAACCACAGGAAGCAGCAGGGAGACATAATAGAATGCCTCCACGTAACCTTCAAACCACCTCCCGAAGATGAGGGTGAGGGATGCGTGGACCACGATCCAGAAGATGATGTGCTGGTAGATTTTCATATTGCCGGGAGACTAAATATCGTAAAAATTAGACTCGTTTGACCGGTTCGTCGACAGAAAGCAGGTTTTCGACCGGATTCGACCTTGCACTGTATAGCCCACCATGCCTAGCTTTGTAATGAATTCAATTGTTTAACTAAAACAAACTATTATGGTAAAATTATTTTATATGGGCGGCCCCCTCTTTATGGGCATTCTTACAATCTTACTTCTGATTCTTCTGGTTGTGAGCATAATCTTTGGTATCTCCATCGCATCAGGCAGAGCGGATGGGGTGGCAAACTTCAGGCACCGGCTTACCTATCTGAAATCGATGGGACTGTTCACCATGATCACAGGGATCCTGGGACAGCTGATCGGATTGATGATGGCTTTCAGTGCCATTGAACGGGCAGGTGATATTTCACCTGCAATCCTTGTGGGAGGATTAAAAATCTCGATGATATCTACCCTCTATGGTTTATTGATCTACATGCTCTCGATCCTCATCTGGTTCCTGCTGGATCTGTGGTACAACAGGGTAGAAAAGGAGCCTTGAGCTGGCAGAAGAGGTGGGCGGGCCACTCAAATGAGATGGTTTCTATCTCACCACCAGGATGAAGTCACTCCCCGGCTCGTTGTCGCCAAACTCACCAAAGCGGGGCTGGGGATTGACCTTCTCTACGAACTGCAGGATCTCGGAGGTGGTCAGCACCCCGTCCTCCCCACCATAGTAGCGAAGTGATTCAATAAAGCGCCTTGCAAAGGGGGAATGGAACCCGGGTCTGCCATCGGGAACATACTCCTTTCCTCCCGAGGTGAGGTAGAGGCGGGTTTTGTATTTCAGCTTTCGCTCCACAAACTCCTCTGTGGAGATATCGGCATAGACCGCTGGAGCACCCCGGTGGGTTGCAGCCAGGTGGGGGTCGAAGGTGCCCCCGAAACAGACATCCATCACCAGGAAGATGTGCGGGCAACCGATGTTGTTGATCATGGTGCGCAGGTTGGAGTGTGAGAGGTAGGAGGTCTTGCCCAGATCGTCCATGCGTGAATCCCTGGAGATCACATACCCTTCGCGGAACACTTCATCGTAGACTCCATGGCCCGCAAAAAAGACCATCAGGTTATCCTCCGGCTCATAACTTCGGGAAGCGAACTCACGGAGTATCGTTGCTGTTTCGGCAAGGGTCGGGTTGATGACCACCTCTGCCACCACGCCGTAGCTCTCCCCCATCTCCATGGCGATGGTCCGGGCATCAAGCACCGGGTTCACCAGGTCGGAGTAGTAG